>JAZRGF010000049.1:0-8443 GCA_045644005.1 Bacteroidaceae bacterium
GCTCCTGGTATGAGAAGTAGAGGATGCAGATGAAGTAGGGGATTCCAATGATGAAGAATGTGTTCTGCATCGCATTCTTGTAAATCTCGAGCGGGTCGCTGTTCGTCAGGTTCAGGTGCTTGCTTACTATGAGTGCAAGGGCGGTGAATGCACCCGAGAGCAGCAGGAGCTCAACGAAAACCCACAAGGCATACTTCAGGTAGGTGACATTATGCTCGGGGTTGCGCGAATGGCTGTACATTATTATTCGGCTGATGGCAACCACTGTCATTCCAATGGATACAAGGACGGTTGAGCCAAGCATGTATTTGGTTGGTGTAATCACCTGCTGGTCGACCCATTGGTCCGACCCGAACGGCTTGTATATGTTAATGAAGATGATTGCGAATATTGACACGAAAAGCACCATTATTATGAGGTTGCGCTTTTCGACCAGGTATCGTGGTATCTTTTTGAAAAGTATTGAAGTGTATTCGAACATAGAGGTTTTTGCTGTTGCAAATATTGTTGCAAAGTTAGGAAAATATATCGTGCCACGCAATGTGGCGGGGCGAAATATCGTCTTGAAATTTCCCGCTTGTGCTTTTGTGATGGGATGTGGCAACAAATATGCTTTATAAAGCAGTTGATTTTGAAAATTATCACTATTTTTGCATAATAGGAAAGGTGTGCGCGTGCACATTCTGTAAAAATGTAAAAACGGGGAATTTTATGTCGGTTATTGAGTACACGAATGTAGATATACAGATTGACTCCAAGATTATACTGGAGAATGTTACATTTACATTGGAAGAGGGCGAGTTTGCCTATGTTGTGGGAACTGTGGGTTCCGGCAAGTCGACACTGTTGAAGACTGTATATGGCGAGGTGGATATTGACAGCGGCGAGGCTCTGGTGTTCGACAAGTATGACCTCTCTGATATAAGCAACAGAAAGTTGCAGGAGCTCAGACGCAAGATTGGCATTGTGTTCCAGGATTTTCAGTTGCTCACCGACAGGAGCGTTCACGACAACCTTGATTTTGTGTTGCGTTGTACGGGCTGGAAGGACAAGGAGGCACGTGAAGCGCGCATAGAGGAGGTGCTTGAACTGGTGGGCCTGTTGCAGAAGGGGTACAAGCGCCCTCATGAGCTTTCGGGTGGTGAGCAGCAGCGTGTGGTGATTGCACGTGCAATTCTTAATCGCCCGGCATTGTTGCTGGCCGATGAGCCTACCGGTAATCTTGACAATGCGACAGGTAATTATATAATGAATCTTTTGCACTCCGTGAGCAAGGAGGAGAAGATGGCTGTGATTATGATTACCCACAACGAGCAGTGGCTGCGTGAGTATCCGGCGGTGGTATACCGTTGTGCCGACCGCAAAATTACAAAAGAGGATGCGGCGCAGTAAGTCTGTTTTAAAAGAATTGGATAAAATTAAAATATATAGAATATGAAAGTATTGAAATTTGGCGGAACATCAGTAGGTTCGGCCGAGCGTATGCAGGGCGTTGTAAGTCTCATCAACGATGGCGAGACAAAGATTGTTGTCCTTTCGGCAATGTCGGGCACAACAAATTCACTCATTGAGTTTACAAACTATTTGCGTAACGGAAATGTGAACGGTGCGTGTGAGCATTCAACATTCCTGCAGACAAAGTATATGCAGACTATCAACGAGCTCTACAAGAGCGAGGATGCCAAGGCTGCTGCTACTGCAAAGGTGAATGAGATTTTTGCTCACTTGCGCGATCTTGCACAGCAGAGACTCTGCGATGACCTTGAGAAGGAGATTGTGGCACAGGGTGAGATTATCTCTACCAACATGGTGACATTCTACATGCAGGAGCAGGGTATTGATGTGAAGTTGCTGAATGCTCTTGACTTCATGCGTCTTGGCGCCAATGGCGAGCCCGACCTGGAGTATATACGTGAGCACCTGATGCCGTTGCTCGATACTGACAAGCAGAGCCGTATTTACATCACCCAGGGTTTCATCTGCATGAACCACGAGGGTAGCTATGATAACCTGCAGCGTGGTGGTAGCGACTATACAGCTACTTTGATTGGCTCGGCCGTGAATGCCGAGGAGGTGCAGATTTGGACCGACATTGATGGTGTACACAATAATGACCCACGTGTGGTGGAGGGTACGACACCGGTGCGTAATCTGCACTTTGAGGAGAGTGCCGAGCTTGCATACTTCGGTGCAAAGATTCTGCACCCTACATGTATCCTGCCTGCCAAGCTCACTGGTCCACCTGTGCGTCTGCTCAACACAATGGATCCTACAGCCGTGGGTACACGCATCGACAATAATCTCACACGCCCGGGCGAAATCAAGGCCATTGCGGCAAAGGATAATATCACTGCCGTCAAGATAAAGAGTGGCCGAATGTTGCTTGCATATGGTTTCCTGCGTAAGGTGTTCGAGATTTTTGAGAACTACAAGACCTCAATCGATATGGTATGTACATCCGAGGTGGGTGTATCTGTTTCAATAGATGATGACCGTCGTCTGGACGAGATTGTTGCCGAACTGCAGAAGATTGGTACAATCACTGTCGACCGCAACATGTGTATCATTTGCGTGGTGGGCGACCTCGATTGGGAGTATGTCGGCGTTGAGGCCCGCGCCATGGAGGCTATGAAGGATATCCCTGTGCGTATGGTCTCTTATGGCGGCAGCAACTACAATATCTCTTTCCTTGTACGCGAGGAGGACAAGGTGAAGGCTTTGCGCTCGCTCAGTGCATCAATCTTTGGTACAAACAAATAAGATTGGATAATGGATTTTCCTGTTGAATATTTCAGAGGTGTCGATACACCGTTCTACTACTATGATGTAGAACTGTTGGAGAAGACTATTGCCACTGTAAAGGCCGAGGCTGCACGTTATGGTAACTTTGACGTGCACTATGCCATTAAGGCGAATTTCAATCCTCGTCTGCTCAAGATTATGGCAGGCGCCGGCTTGGGTGCCGACTGTGTGAGCGGCGGCGAGGTGGCTGCTGCGCTTGAGGCCGGTGTGCCTGCATCGAAGATTGTGTTTGCCGGTGTGGGAAAGACCGACAAGGAGATTGCGCTTGCGCTCGATGCCGGAATCTTCTGCTTCAATGCTGAGTCTGTGCCCGAACTTGAGGCCATAGAGGCTCTTGCTGCCGAGCGTGGAGTGGTGGCGCAGGTGGCGCTGAGAATAAACCCCAACGTGGGTGCTCACACGCACAGCAATATAACCACCGGTTTGGCCGAGAACAAGTTCGGTATAGGTTATGAGCAGTTGGACGATGTCATCAATGTGGTCAATGGCCTGGAGCATGTGAAACTGATTGGCTTGCACTTCCACATTGGTTCGCAGATATTGGTGATGGACGATTTCATTGCTTTGTGTGGCCGAATAAATGAACTGCAGGAGCTCTTGTATGAGACTCGAGGTATAGTGTTGCCGCATATAAATGTGGGTGGCGGTCTTGGTATCCGTTACGATGCCCCCGACAAATATCCGGTTCCCGATTTCGAGCTCTATTTTGCGACATATGCCAACAACCTGAAACTCTATCCCGGACAGCATGTCCACTTTGAACTTGGTCGTAGTATTGTGGCGCAGTGCGGTTCTCTTGTCACACGTGTGACTTATGTGAAGCGTGGCGGTTGCAAGCAGTTTGTGATTGTGGATGCTGGTATGAATGATCTCATTCGTCCTGCATTGTACGATGCGTATCATCGCATAGAGAATATCTGTTCATGTAAGGCCGACGAGTTGTATGATGTGGTGGGTCCGGTGTGTGAGTCGTCGGATGTCTTCTGCCGCGACCGCAAGATGCCTGCGACAGAGCGTGGCGACTTGCTGGTTATGAGGTCGGCAGGAGCGTATGGCGAGGCAATGGCTTTCGGCTACAACTGCCGTGCATTGCCAAAGAGTGTGCTTTCGACCGATGTGGAATGATATTGCATTTCTTTAAGTAACACAAAAAGCCATCGCAATGCATTGCGATGGCTTTTTTGTATTATTCGAATTTTATTGCTTTTACAGGCTCTATCTTTGATATGAGCATAGATGGAATTACCAGTATTGCAATGGAGATTACGAACATTGCAATGTTCATTGGTATAAGTAGCCAACTGAATTCTATTGGCACGCTGCTCATGTACTACATTTCGGGGACAATGCCTATTATGCCTGTCTGCTGCTGTAGGATGCAGACGGCTATGGATATTGCATTGCCAATGAGCATTCCTTTTGTAACAATCAGCCCTGCATAGTAGAGGAAGATTTTCCTTATTGAGAGGTTGTCTGCACCTGTGGCTTTCATTATTCCAATGAAATTGCTCTTTTCGAGAATGAGGATGAACAGTCCGGATATCATTGTGAATCCTGCAATGCAGATGACTAGAATCAGTATTATCCATACTGTCTGGTCGAGCACGGCAAGCCAATTGGATATTGCCGGGTAGAGCTGGTCTACTGTTGCCGGGTAGTGTGCTTCGCGGTTTCTTTCTGCGGCGCTGTACATGTATTCGGCAATATTCTCGCAGCACTCGTGTCTTTGCTCAAAGTCGTTCACGGTTATTTCAATGGCACTGGCCTTGTCATTGCTCCACCCGTTGAGCCGACGGGTGGTGTATATGTCGGTCAATGCCATCACGTTGTCGAACTCGGTGAGGTGTGTCTCGTATATTGCAGCAACAGTCATCTTGCGAGCTCTGATGCCATCCTGCATGAAATAGATGTTTACCTTGTCGCCGCTTTTTAGATTGAGCCTGTTTGCCGTTATTCTTGATATTACAATGGCATTTGATGGTGCGTGGGCTGTAAACTCGGGTAATTCGCCTTCTACAGTGGCCGAAGCAAAGAACGATAGGTCATAGCTGCTGTCGACACCTTTCAGCATTATGCCTTCGTACTCCCCGCCTGCAAGGACAATGCCTGTTGTCTGCACGTATTGCTGTACGTGTTTTATCCCATCGGCTGTGCGAAGGGATTGCATGAGTGCACTGTCGATTGTTACGGGTGAAGAGCTCTCGCTGTTTGTGCTGTAGTTCTGTATCTGTATGTGCCCGCCAAAGCCTACGACTTTATCGCGTACCTGGTTCTTGAACCCCACAATTATGCATATTGAGACGAACATGACAATTGTGCCTATTGTCACTCCCCATTGTGCTATGGTAACTGCAGGACGCGAGAGGTGACGCTTCCCGTTGCGTGTGCTGTAGAGTCTGCGGGCAAGGAATAGCTCAAGGTTCATTTTGTGCGTCTTTAGAATTTGCGGAACTTGAGCACGACTTCGTTAGACTGAAGTATCATGCTTCTGTTTGTGAGTGTGTTTACTCCGAAACGTTCGTTTTCCGGGTTGTACATACCTACCTCCTTGCCGTTAGTGGGCTTTTGTATCATTTGTACAAAGAGTGAGTCGCCCGTGTGCTGGAAACGGCCCTTGCCACCATTGTTGGTGGTTATCATTCTCAATTGTATTGCCCAGAAGCGGTCTTCGTTGCGCTTGTCGATAATTGTGTCGTTCTCCAGTTCTTCTATCTCAAGGAGTTTCCACCAACCGCCGAGGTCGCCATTGTCGTCGGCCTTTTGGCATGCGGTGAGCATGGTGACGCAAAGTATGATGTACAAAATCTTTTTCATTTTTTCTCTTTTTTATTTGTGTTGAATATGTTGTATCCTTTGATGGTGAGCATTCCGCCATAATTGTTGCCATATAGGTTGCCGTTGTCAAAGGCAAAAGATGCGGCTATAGTCCAGCCCTTCATTGCTTGCGGCTTGAATGTAAGTTCTACCAAAGCCGAACGGTTTACCTTGATATCCTTGAACGGGACACTGTATGTTCCCCAGTTGTTGCTGCGGGTGTAGAGAATGCGGTAGCCGAGCCAGTTCTGTGCATCGCCTTCAACTCCAAAATGAAATGCCTCGACACGGTTGTTGTAGCAGTATTGGATGCCGTTGGCATTGTATATTGGCGATGTACACAACGGTGTGGCAATCATTTGTCCGTAGTTGAACCATCCCGGGTATTTGCCGTGGTTGTAGTTGTTGTCTATACAGCTTATCTGGTCGGGGAATGTGCTGTTCTTGTCATGGTATATCGGCCCGCTCTGGTTCTTGAGGTTGAAGTATTCAAAAACGATGTTGCTGATGTGTTTGAACTTCTTCAATTCCAACTCAATGCCAATTAGTTGTTCGGTCCATAGGCCATACTCCCAGAAGAGTTGTGAATGGTCCTCGAAGGCGTGCTCGTAGTATGTGCGTAGCTTCCACTTGTCGCTGATCCATGTTATTGCTCCTTGCCATGCACCAAGCATATTGCCGGCAACGTTGGCTTGGTCGCCGGCATCGTATGAGGCATCTCCACCCAAAGGTATCAATGCGTAGAAATAATCCTTGAGGCGGACGGGGTTTTCAAAATGTTTACCTGGTTCTCTGTTTGTGTTGTAACATGTTCCACCGAACTGCGTTACCATGTGCAGGCCAATTTCGGCAGTCAATGGGAACTTCTCTTCGTTACCAATTCGCATTGAGCCTGCTTTTGAGTGATAGAGAATACCTGTTGCGCGTGGTGATGTCTCGCTGAAGAATCCCTCTTGCCAGTTTCCGTCGGTGAAACAGCCGTATGCCAGATGTCCTTTTATTCCTACCCATCCTTTTGTACCGGTGATGTTCCAGTATTCGGGCAGCTCAATGCGCACCTGTGGAATGGGGCGGGCATTTCCGCTTTCAACCAATGACCCTGTTGATAGGCGGTGGTTAGGCAGGTCGCCCCAGCGTTCCTTTTGTCCCAAAGAAACCCTGATTTTTTCCCATTGGAAATCGAAAAAGGCCTGCTGCACAAATACGGTAGATGCGAGATTGTAGCCCACAACGGCATCAGCTCCCCATCCAAGGGTGATCTCTTTGTTGCTGAAATGGTTGTATCCTTCTACACCCAGGCGTGCGTAGAAAGCGCTGTTCTCATGGCTGCTTATTCCCTGTCTGTTTGCCATGTGCCAGAATGGTGTGTACTCGCCACTGCCATATGTGCCGCTTGCCTCGTAACGGGTAGTTATTGTCTGCGCAAAGCTGCTTGCCGAAACTGTCAGCAGCAATGCTGTTGCCAAGTTCTTTATTCTGTTGAATCTCATTGCCGGTGATTCCTTATTTAGTATCGCGAAGATAGTGTAAACGTGCGAAAATTTAAAATTAACTCTGTCCTAATTCGTGTGAACCATTAATTATACAACAAAAGTGTGTCAAGTCTTGACACACTTCCTATAATTCATCAAAGTCGAACTCCTCGGCATCGCTGTCATACCAGTCGTCAACAAACTGGTCAAGGTCGCGTCGTTCCTTCTTTGTTGGGCGGCCTGTTCCTCGCATGCGTCCTACAAAACCGCTCATCTTGCTCATCTCGAGAATTTCGTACTGTTCCTGCGGAGTCACATTCTCCATAAGTTCCGGTACAAGCTTTGCTCCAACGCGGTTCTCGGCGCACTTAAGCACCTTGAAAGAGTAGGTGATGGGGGCTTTCTTTACATTTACAATGTCGCCCACACGTACGTTGTTCGCAGGCTTTGCAGTGCGGTCGCCAATGCTGATATGGCCTTTCTTACAAGCCTCTGCCGCGATGCTGCGTGTCTTGTATATGCGCACAGCCCACAGCCATTTGTCAATTCTTGCCTGCTCAGCCATTGTTCTCCTGCGGCTTATTGCCGTTGCCTTTCTTGTTGAACTGGTTCATTGTACGTGCAAGACCTGCAAAGCAGAAACTCTTGATAATCTCGTTTGTGGTCTCCAACTGCTCTTCAATCACCTTCTGCTCGTCGCTGTCAAAAGCTCCAAGTACAAAGTTTACCTGGTGTCCCTTGCCAAAGTCGTTGCCTATGCCAAAGCGCAGGCGTGCATAGTTGGTTGTGCCAAGAGTAGAGGCAATGTGTTTGAGACCGTTGTGGCCACCGTCGCTACCTTGTCCTTTAAGACGCAATGCTCCAACAGGCAGTGCAAGGTCATCTACTATTACAAGCACGTTCTCCAAAGGAATTTTTTCCTGTTGCATCCAGTAACGCACAGCGTTGCCGCTGAGGTTCATGTATGTCGATGGCTTGAGCAGAATGAGTTTGCGCCCACGCACCGATGCCTCGGCTACAAATCCGTAACGTTTGTCCTGAAAAGCAGTATTGGACGCTTTTGCAAAAGCGTCCAATACAGTAAATCCTATGTTGTGGCGGGTTCCCTCGTACTCGTAGCCGATGTTGCCCAACCCTACAATCAGATATTTCATTTGCAGTCAGATTACTTTCTTGCGGCTGCTGCAGCTGCTGCAGATGCACGAGTTGTCTTAACTGAAGCAACAAGTGACTCCTTAGCTGATACGAGCTCAAGACCCTCGTAAGAAAGCTCACCTACCTTGATTGACTTACCGAGCTGGAGAGCTGTTACGTCAACTGTCAAAATCTCAGGGATAGCTGTGTAAAGAGCCTTA
>JAZRGF010000050.1:0-1324 GCA_045644005.1 Bacteroidaceae bacterium
AATCGCGAACCTGTCATCCCGACAGAGCGTAGTGACGAGGGATCTCAAAAATATCGTAAAATAAGAGATCTCTCACGTACGTTCGAGATGACAAAATACGCTAAATTTTAGTATAAATTCTTATATCGAACTCACGTTAATCTACCATCACTCCGTTCGAGCGGAACTCTGACAGCGAGTAGCCTGTGTGGCGCTTGAAGTAGCGGTTCAGGTAGCTCTGGTCGGGGAAGTGGAATTCGTTTACAAGCTCCTGGAATGTCTTGTGTGTGTATATGAGGTTTACCTGTAACTCAATGATAGCAAAGTGGTCTATAATGTCCTTTGCATTCTGTCCGCTGGCACGCTGGCACACTGCGTTGAGATGGCGGGTGGATATGCGCATCTTGTCGGCATAGTACTGCACCGACCTGTCCTCGCGGAAGTGGTTTGTCAACAACACCCTGAACTCGTAGAACAGCTTGTCCTTGCTCTCGCCAATGTGTTCCTTTGCCAATGTGTTGTTGGTCTTGCTCACGTGTTGTATGTAGAGCAGCAGTGAGTTGACGGCAAGGGTGACATTTTGGCGACAATAGTCCATGTTTGCGTCGCTGTTGCCGGCTTCAATGTCAAGGATGTCTATCTGGCGGAATATGTTGCCCAGAAACTCTTTCTCGAGGTTGTTGTTGCCGCCCTGGTGTGTGCGGCACTCCATGGCCTGTATGGTCTCGGGGCTCATTGAAGAGCGTGCTGCAAGCCAAATGTGTTTGGAGATACCAAGCAGGCGCGACGAGAAGTCGCTTGTAATGTCGAGCAGCAGGATGTTTGAACCTGTTGGGGTGATTATTATCTGCCCTGGGGTAAAACGGTGTTTCTGTCCGTTGATGGTAAAGAGAGCTTCGCCGCTAAGGCAGAAGAAGATTGATGTATGCTGCATCTGGTATACACGTTGCACAAACTGCTGCAGCGAGGATTGTGTTGTCGCGAATCCCTGCGCAGGAATCTTTTTAAGATATACGTTGTTCATAATATTCCTTGTTTTGCGTCTATTTTGTCTGTTTGCGTGCAAAAGTAGTCAAAAAATGCAATATCTCAAAGGGGAAATGTACAAAAGCGTAAATAAAGGACAAATCTTGTATCTTATTGTAGGGCGTTTTTTGTAAGGATTCGTGGAATTGGCTATAGGTTGATTAATAAAAACAAGACCACCGGTTCTTTGAAAACCGGCAGTCTTGACCCAAATATAGTTTTATGAAGTGGAGCTAGAGGGAGTCGAACCCTCGTCCAAACAGGGAAACCATATGCTTTCTACACGCTTAGTCATCGGTAGGGTTTTCGAGCACAGGCA
>JAZRGF010000051.1:0-1969 GCA_045644005.1 Bacteroidaceae bacterium
TGTTCCAAAGGAGATTGAGGAGCAGGAGAAACTCATTGACACAATAAACAAGGAGAAGAATGCCGCCGTAAAGAGCCAGGACTTTGAGCACGCAGCCAACTTGCGCGACCGCGAGAAGGAGTTGCAGAAAGAGCTGGCACAGATGAAGGCCGAGTGGGAGAAGAGCCTCACCAACAACCGCCAGACGGTGGACGAGGAGGACATTGCAGGTGTCGTATCAATGATTTCGGGCGTGCCGATGCAGCGCATGCAGCAGGATGAGTGGACACGCCTCAAGGGCATGCGTGCCGAGCTTACAAGCAAGGTAATTGCACAGGACAATGCCATTGAAAAGCTCACCAAGGCAATACAGCGCAGCCGCGTTGGCCTGCAGAGCCCAAACAAGCCAATAGGCACATTCATGTTCCTGGGTCCCACCGGTGTGGGAAAGACACTGCTTGCAAAGGAACTTGCGAAATTCATGTTCGGCAGTGCCGATGCCCTCATACGCATTGACATGAGTGAATACATGGAGAAGTTCACCGTTTCGCGCCTTGTGGGAGCACCTCCGGGATATGTAGGTTATGAGGAGGGCGGACAGCTCACCGAGCGTGTACGCCGTCGCCCCTACTCCATTGTATTGCTCGATGAGATAGAGAAGGCACACACCGATGTGTTCAACCTGTTGTTACAGGTTATGGACGAAGGCCGCCTCACCGACAGCTATGGCCGCACAGTTGATTTCCGCAACACCGTGCTCATAATGACATCGAACGTGGGAACACGTGAGCTGAAGGACTTTGGTTGCGGAATTGGTTTTGCCAAGGACGAACGTGCCGGCGACAAGGAGTATTCACGCGCCGTGATACAGAAGGCTTTGAACAAGCGTTTTGCGCCCGAGTTCATCAACCGCATTGACGAGATCATCAACTTCGACCAGCTTGGCAAGGAGGCAATCATTGACATTGTTGACCTTGAACTTGCGCAGATTATCAAGCGCGTTACAGAGCTTGGCTACGGCATTGAGATGACAGCCGAGGCAAAGAACTTCCTTGCCGACAAGGGCTATGACATACAGTATGGTGCACGCCCACTGAAACGCGCATTGCAGAACTATGTTGAGGACGAGATTTCGGAGCTGTTGCTCGACGGCGCACTGCAACAGGGCGACACAATTGTTGCAACAGCAGGAGAACAGAAACTGAAGTTTGAAGTAAAACGATGAGAACAGCATTGTGAAACATCTCTAAATATACCCTCAACAGATTTTTCGCTTTGCTCAAAATGACACTGCACGCGAAATTGTCATATTGAGCGAAGCGAACCGAAGGTCGACGCCCGTAGGGACTAAAGTCAATGTATCTCATAACGTACAGCACCAGTTGTTCATCTTCTGCCAAAATGGCAGAAGATGAACAACTGGCATTTTTTTTGTTTAATATAAGGTGAGGAGGAAATCCTGTGCATTTGTATGAGATCCCTCGTCGCTACGCTCTGTCGGGATGACATCATCGCGCACATTGTCATTTCGAACGCATGTGAGAAATCTCTAAAAACATTGGTTATGGTAAACATTCATCAGTATTGGGTATATATTATGTCAAACAAAACACGTACTGTGCTGTATGTTGGCATAACAAACGACCTGTACAGAAGATATGCAGAACATAAAGAAGAAAAAATTAAAGGATTCACTCAAAAATACAAATGCCATGATTTACTCTATTTTGAGGAATTCAAAGATATTGAGGATGCTATTTCCCGCGAAAAAGAAATTAAAGCTTGGAGAAGAGAAAAAAAAGAGAATTTAATAGCAACAAGAAACCCTGAAAAAAGAGATTTAGCTATAGAATTAGAGTGGATATAAAGTTTTGAGATTTCTCAGTCGCTATGCTTCTTCGAAATGACATATTCGCTGTATTTGTCATGTCGAACTTTATGTGAGACATCTCAATTAGATGATTTTGATAAAGATTCATTGACAATACTT
>JAZRGF010000052.1:0-2898 GCA_045644005.1 Bacteroidaceae bacterium
CCGGTGACATCATTTGTAAAAATATGGTTCACGAACTCTTCGCTTTCGGCACCGGTAACAAGCACCTCGCCCATATGCGACACGTCAAAGACTCCACAAGCCTGGCGAACCGCATTATGCTCGTCAACAATATTGCTATACTGAATTGGCATATCAAAACCTCCGAACGGGCTTATCAACGCACCCAATGCAACGTGTTTGTCATAAAGACAGGTTCTTTTATTTTCCATAGGTCAGTTATATTAATAGGTTTATTAGTTCGTCCTTTTTCAGATTCATTATTATATCTCCTGTATCCACGTCTGCAAGCACATTCTCAATGGCTGCACGGTTATATTTCACCCCATTCAACTTGTTGAGCAACATAGAGTTCAAATCTCCTATAATAAAGAAATCTCCGGCAAGCGACACCTTGCGAATTCTATTCTCTTTTACATCAACTGATACGTGAAATTCGCCAACCCCCTCAATGCGTTGGATTTTGGAAAGTGTTGCCACCGGATTATTGCCAAATATGAAGTTATCATCGTAATACTCCTGTTCCAGACGTTCTATTGCCGTAACATCTGCTGCAGAAAGCACTATTGCCCCATCACATAGCACACTGCGAAGATGTTCCTTGAGCTCTTCGATTGTGATATTTATGTGGTTGCAAAGCGTTGTGATATGTTGGCGCACCGACTCCACTCCCTTGCTGCGCAATTTTGTTGCAGAGGGCGTTGTGGCATTGAGCATATAATCGAGATTTGTATCATAGAGCATTGTTCCGTGTACAATGCTACGGCCGGGCAAATGATAGAAAGCGTTGCCCGACACCTTTTTGCCGCCAATAAGGATATCATTGCGCCCCGAAGTCCTTGCATCAACACCAAGACGCTGCAAGGCATCCTCAACCATAAGCATATAACGGTTGAAGGTAAAATTTACGTTTGTTGTGGGGGTGATGTATGAGAGCATCAGGTTACTGCGGTCGGCAAACACGCAGCCGCCACCGCTCTTGCGACGATAGAACTGAATATTGTTGGCGCGGCAGAATGCGACATCGACTTCACTGTCAAGCAGTTGATTGCGCCCGAAGATAACCGTGGGCTCGACTTGCCAGATGAAAAAGTAGTCTTGCGCGGGCAATTCCCGTGCAACATACTCCTCCATTGCCAGATAGAATGGCAGACGGCGGCTCTCCTCAACCGGAAGCTCAACGTAAATCATACGCCGTATATATTCGCGTTAAGCGCAAATTTAGGAATTTATATTATAAAAGCAACAGCTATAACATTTTTTTTGATATCATCACATTTTTATATAAACAGAAAAGCCGGGCAATGACACCCGGCTTTTCATATTGAATGTTTGATTTCTCAACTATTATGCAACCTTCTCGAGACGCTTGAGGATAGAGAAGATGAAGAGTGCCGATACAAGGCAGATTGCGATGAGCACGCCCCAAACTACATAAAGTTCTGTCTTGCCCCAAAGGAGACCTGGGATTGAGATGAGGAAATTACCGATAGCTGTAGCCACAAACCAGCCACCCATCATCATACCCTTGTACTTTGGAGGAGCAACCTTGCTCACGAAAGAGATACCGATTGGAGAGAGCAACAGCTCGGCAACTGTCAACACAAGGTATGTGCTGATGAGCCAGTTTGGAGAAACCAATGTAGCAGTGCCTGCCTCAACATTCGCCAACTGCTCGGCCTGGATTGGGAGACCCCAAGAACCTACCAAAAGAACAACGAAAGCAGATGCAGCAACGAGCATACCGAGACCAATCTTCATTGGTGATGAAGGCTCCTTGCCCTTCTTTGCGAGAGAGCTGAAGACGAGCATCACGATAGGAGTCAACGCTACTACGAAGCATGGGTTGAACTGCTGGAAGATAGGAGCTTCAACCTCTACCGAACCTGTAACGTTCAAAGCACGGTAAACAAGCAAGCCACCTGCACCAAGAAGGAGAGCTGCTGCAATGAGTTTGCCCTTCAATGTCTTTGACTGGAATACATTGAGGATACCGTATACCAAAAGGATAACAGCAACAAGGTTCCAGATGCTTCTCATATCGGTGAAGCTGAATGACTTGCTGAGGAAGAGGCTCATGAAACCTGTCTCAGATGTAGCTGTGTACTCACGTGCGAACTGATTCATTGTGATACCGTTCTGGTGGAAAGCCATCCAGAAGAAGATAACCACCGCAAACACAAGGCAGAGGCAAACGATTCTCTCCTTTGTCTGTGCTGGAGTCAACTCCTCCTCTACAGCCTCTGCGGCGCCCTTTGCAGCAACCTTTGCGCGGTCGGCATGAGCGAATGTACCACGGAATGCATAGTAGATGATGATTGAAACAATCAAAGAGATACAAGCTACAGCAAACGCAAAGTGGTAAGAGTCGGCCTTGCTGACATTATAGTCAGACTGCACCCAAGCCATGATGCCAAGAGCAGCAGCGGCAGCGAACATTGAACCGATGTTGATAGCCATGTAGAAGATGCTGAAACCCTCGTCACGCTTTGCAGCATACTTGGGCTCGTCATAGAGGTTACCCACAAGCACCTGGAGGTTACCCTTGAAAAGACCGGTACCAACACACACGAAAAGCAATGCAAGCACCATAACGCCAAGAGCCACACTGCCGGCACCGAGTGGCAAAGAAAGCAACAGGTAACCCAAGAACATAATGAAGATACCGGTTGTTACCATCTTACCGAAACCGAACTTGTCGGCAAGCATACCGCCGAAAAGAGGCACGAAATAAACTACACCCAGGAAAGTAGCCTGGATTGTGCTTGAGGTTCCCATTGAGAAACCGAAGTTGTCCTGCAAGAAGAACAGGAACACAGCCAACATGGTGTAGTAGCCGAAACGCTCACCTGTGTTGGCAAGGGCCAAAGCCCAAAGACC
>JAZRGF010000053.1:0-1394 GCA_045644005.1 Bacteroidaceae bacterium
AAAGTACTCTCTTTTACCTCGCCCTCAATGTGACAATGTAGTTTTTTGTTATAGTCTATGCACTCCTGTGCAAAGCCACTAATGGTGGCAAGTGCGATAATGAGGGTAAAAATAAATCTTTTCATATCCATTATTCAAACTTTTTATCATTTCAACAACTCTTCAATCTCCTTTTCAAGGGCGTTGACATCATGCGATGCATCGTGTACAAATCCATCCCTTCCAATGAGCACAAGAGCCGGTGTACCTGTAAAATTGAATACTCCTTTGAAAGCGGTCCAATCGCGTTCATCGACAAACAGAGCCTCACCATTTATACCTTTCTCTTTCAACCATTGTGTTGAGTGCTCTACATCGTCATATTCGGTAGAGGCAATATAGATGAATTTCACCGGTTTTCCTTTCATCCGCTCTACAAGTTCACGTTGCTCAAGCATCCCTGCACGGCAAGGACCACAGCCGTATGACCAAAAATCAAGGAACATTATATTACCTTTGTATGGCGAGAGCACGCGGTCGGCAACCTCATTGGCAAATGCATTCAACATAGGAACAACAGCACTCTCGTTAGCAACAACATGCTTACGATAGAGCTCCAGAAAATGGTGTGCCACAACAGGGTCTGTGATATACGGCATGGCAGCCTTTGCCTTTTCGGTAATGTACTTGTCGCCGTCAACACCCTCGAAATGTTGCCCGAACACATATAAGGTCAACGCCATTTGTGACAGGAACGAGGATGAAGATACACCATACAGTTCATATACCTTTTCAAAGCCTTGACGAATCTTGTTTTCTTGAGTATATAATGTGTCGCCACTCAACGGCAAGGCCTTTTCAAGGAAACCATCACGGTACTCACGTGGCAATATGTACCACAATGCGTAATCGGCAACATCCTGTTCGGCACCGGCTGGGGCATAGGTTGTAGCCCCATGGTACAATGGTGCATAAATGGTATTTCTCAAAGAGTTGAAAAGTGCCCAGAACGTACTTGAGTTAAATAGAACACAAGGATTGTCGAATAGATCCTTTTCGTGTTTTATGAAGAACTTCCTTAACCTGCGTAGGTCAAGCGGCTTGGCTGTTGTATTTTTTACAACCTCTTTGTACTCACCCGTCTTTTCGTCATATACAAGAGAACTTCCCGACGAGAAACGCCACCTTTCCAAAAGTTCGACAATATTGGACAAACCTTTAAAAATTATGTTGCTCTTTACCATTTCGCACGCAAGTGGCGACAAGGAATCGGGAAGCATAATTCTGTCACGGCGTATATCCTTTATCGCCTGTTCAACAATGTCAATATTACGCTCTATAGCCCATTGTATTGTATCGCGATTCCCGTCTTTGGAATAGATATATGGCTGTGACAAATCGCCATAGGGGCTATT
>JAZRGF010000054.1:0-4990 GCA_045644005.1 Bacteroidaceae bacterium
CTTTTGGCGCAGAAGTTCGGTTATGTGAATTCTGCCGAGATTATTCAGGTTATGCCTGAGTATGCAAAGGCTTTGAAGGATGTACAGGCTCTTGAGAAGATGTACACTGACGAGTTCAACAGCATGCGTACCGAACTTGAGAAGAAGGGTACCGAGTTTGAGAAGATGCAACAGGATTCTGTTCCCGAGAATATCCTCAAACGCCGTTATGAGGAGCTGATGCAGATGCAGCAGCGTCTGCAGGCGTATGCACAGGAGATTCAGATGAACCTCCAGACTGCAGAGCAGGAGAAGATGGTAGATATTCAGAAGAAGTTGCAGGGCGCTCTTGAGGCTGTTGGCAAAGAGGGCTCATATGTATGTGTCTTTGATGTTGCCGGTGGCATACCTTTCATCAACACAACAATCTGCGAGGATGTGAATACAAAGGTAAGAGCAAAGCTCGGCATCCCTGCAAATGCAGTTCCTGCAACACCTGCAGCGCCTGCAAAGTAATAATTCCAACTCTTTATACACAGGACAACTCCCTTTTTCAGGGGGTTGTTCCCTGTAAATATGGTATAACGTTCACTAAAATAGATGACAGAAATGCGTAAAATCCTTTTCTTCCTGTTCTTTGTCTCTTTTGCCGTGTTTGCAAAAGCGCAGTTCGGGTACTATAGTAACAGTAATGTATTGAAAGCATTGCCTACCTATGGGCAGGCTGCGGCCGAATATGAGAGCCTTTGCAGCCGATGCGAGAAAGAGATTGAACATAACGAGCGTGAACTCACACGCAAGTATGTGGCATTCCTTGACGGTTATCGCGATTTCCCTGAGCCAATTCTGCGTAAGAGACAGAACGAATTGCAGCGCCTTGTCGACAACAGCATTGCTTTCCGCAAGGAACTGAAGGCATGGCTTGTACAGGCCAAGGACTCGCTATTTGCGCCATCGCGTGAGATTGTGGCCGTGGCGCTTGAGAAGGTTTGTGTGGCTTGCAACATTGACTATGCAATAGACGTGGATGTTGTTGCATATGCTTACATCAATCCCAATAAAGCGGTCGATATTACAAGAATGCTGCTTGATGCAGCGCTTAACCCCGACAAACCGGTGACAGCCCTTGATGGTTATGAGGAGTGTCTCAAGTTCTTTGGCTCTACAGCACTGCCTGTAAAAGATAATGCTCTTGTGGAGACTGTTGAAGATGTAATTCTTATCCCTGTGACGTCGGACGGTGCAAGCAAAGAGAGTATCGCCACAGATGTTGACAATGTGACGACCGACAGTGTCGAATGACAGTTTTTAATCAATAAACGGTAAGGCAATGGATAAATTCGTGCAACTTTCAAAGGAGGCGGGGCCTATTGGTGTGTTCGACTCGGGCTACGGTGGTCTCACTATCTATGACGAAATCAAGAAACTGCTGCCCCAGTACGACTATATCTACTTGGGTGACAATGCACGTACCCCCTATGGTACACGTTCGTTCGATGTCGTGTACGAATTTACCCGTCAGGCCGTAGAATATCTCTTCCGTCAGGGATGCCAGTTGGTAATCCTGGCATGCAATACCGCATCGGCAAAGGCGCTGCGCACAATACAGCAGGTCGATATCCCTTTGTGCGACCCCAACCGCCGCGTGCTTGGTATAATACGCCCCACCGTTGAGTGTGTGGGCGATATCACCAAAAGCCGCCACGTGGGCGTGCTTGCGACCGAGGGCACGATAAAGTCGCTCTCTTATCCGCTTGAGATACGCAAACTCTTTCCCGAGATTGAGGTCACCGGTGAGGCATGCCCAATGTGGGTGCCGCTTGTTGAGACCAATGAGTTTGCCGGTGACGGCGCCGATTATTTTGTAAAGCGCCACATTGACAATCTCCTTTCGCGTGACCCGGAGATTGATACTATGATATTGGGTTGCACGCACTATCCCATTCTCATTGAGAAGATAAGAAAATACACCCCTGAGGGTATTACACTCGTCACACAGGGTGCAGCAGTGGCTGCTTCGCTGAAAGACTATCTGCGCCGTCACCCCGAGATGGATGCCCTCTGCACAAAAGGCGGTACAACGCTGTTCTGCACCACCGAGGCGGGTGGCAAGTTCGGCGACCAGGCATCGCTTTTCCTCAACTATCCTGTTGAGGTGAAGAATGTTGTGCTTGTATAAGGATTTATGAGAGATTTGGTTTGGCTTAAAGCCAACTTACAAAGCCATCAATTCCCATAATGGGGGTTGATGGCTTTGTAAATGACCTTTTTGTCACTCTTTTTCTATTGCAATTAGGGTTTTCCCCTTTTTGTGGTCAGTGATGGGAACTGTTTAGATATACCTTTTTGTGAGCGCCTTTACCGGCAACCACACGGTTATGAACCCGACAGCAATCACTGTGACGAATGTCACGGCAACGTCGCTTGGGATTATGATGACGGGGTAGCTCTCCACAATCATTGCTCCGTCTCCTAATGAAATGAGCCCGAAGTGCTGCTGTGCAAGGCTCAGCGCAACACCGGTCACAATGCCTATCAAGGCACCCAATGCCGATATTATCGCTCCTTCGAAGACGAATATGTTTGCAATTGTCTTGTTCTCGGCTCCCATGCTGCGCAGGGTCATCATGTTCTCGCGCTTTTCAATGATAAGCATGGCCAATGAACCTATTATGTTGAAACAGGCAACCATCAATATGAAGGTGAGGAATATGTAGGATATCATTTTCTCAATCTGCATCACCTTGTAGACGCTCTCCTGCTGTTCGTAACGGTCCTGTACAATGTAGCCGCTACCAAGTATTTTCTCTATCTCTCTTTTTGCCTTTGTGGCGTTGGCGTTGCTTTTGAGCTTGAGCTCCATTGATGTCGCCTCGTTTGCCTTGCGGCCGAAGATGTCGCGTGCGAACTTGTCCGATGTTATGATATATGCGTTGTCATATTCGGGCTGGTTAAGCACGAACACCAGTCCCGACGAAAACAATTCACCTTTCTTGAAGTTTCTTGCCGGGATGGTGAGGTTGAGGTTCCCCTGTGTGTTGGGTACGTAAACGCTGAGCGGTGTAGTGAACATCACACCACAGTCCAGTATTCCCGTGAGACCGCCTCCAAGCACGGCATAGTTATTCATTCCGTCGTTCAGTATGAAATCGCCCGGTCCGTAGAGTGCACCACGTATGCCTGTGAGGGATGCAAAGTTATCATCCACGCCTTTTATGGTTACCATTGCCTGGTTGCTCCCTATGCCGGCCATAGCCTTTCCTTCAATGGAGAATGACTGTGCTTCAATCTGTGACAACTGTGTGACTGTGGCTATCTCCGGTGCGTCGGTGTTTATTACCTTTCCGCTTGCCGCTGTTATCCTGATGTCGGTGTCAAAGGCCGAGAACTGCTCGGCGACAATACCTTGGAAACCGTTGAATACCGACAATACACAAACCATCGCCGCCGTAGCAAGGGCAATACCGGCAATGGCCACTCCCGAGATGATGTTAATCACCTGGTGGCTTTTCTTTGAAAAGAGATAGCGGCCGGCAATGTATAGCGACAGGTTCATTGGCTTGTGATGTGTCTACATGGTTGGGGCATCCTGGTGTCGCTGTGCGACTGGAGAACCGTAACGGTTGCTGTTATTCTTTCAACAGCTTGTCAATGTTGTCAATGTAGTCGAGCGAATCGTCGATGTAGAATCTTATTTCAGGGATAATGCGCAGCTGGTGACGCACCTTGTTACCAAGCTCAAAGCGAATGGCCTTGATGTTTGTGTTCAGGTGCTCAACCACCTCGTTGCCCTTCTCCGATGGGAACACGCTCAGGTATGCCTTTGCAATACCAAGGTCGGGGCTCACGCGCACTGCGCTAACCGATACCATTATGCCACGTGACTCCTTCTGCAATCTAAGCAGTATCTCGCTCAACTCCTTCTGAATAAGGCGTGAAATCTTGTTTTGTCTTGTACTGTCCATATAATTTAAAAGTTGCAACCGTCGTTGTTTAATGTTTATAATTTAATTTGCTCTGTTTGTCATTTTGAACGAATGCAAGAAATCTAAGTTCTGTAACAGGGGGATTTCTCGTCGCGTAGCTCCGTCGAAATGACAGTATTGGAATGGACCGTCGTTCATATGTCTTTTATTTTTTTCTTATTATCGTAAGTCCGTCGCGCAATGGCAGAATTACCACTTCAACCCTCTCGTCGTTGCGTATAAGGTCATTGAATGCCCTCACTCCGTTGGTCTGCGCATCCTGTCGCGTCGGGTCAATGACGTGGCCATCCCAAAGGGTGTTGTCGGCAAGAATCCAACCGCCATCGTTCAGGTACTCCATTGCCAGCTCATAGTACTTTATGTACTCGCGCTTGTTGCCATCCATGAACACCAGGTCGAATTTCTCGCCCAACGTGGGTACAATCTCCAGCGCATTGCCAATGATGAACTCAATCTTGTCGGCATAGGGTGAACCGTCAATCCAGCGGCGGGTGAAATCCTCCAGTTCATCCTCAACCTCAAAGGTGTAGAGCTTGCCCCCCTCGTCAAGTCCCTCGGCCATGCATAGTCCCGAATAGCCGGTGAACGTGCCAATCTCCAGTATCCTGCGTGGGCGAATCATCTTTACAAGGAATTTGAGCAGGCGCCCCTGTATGTGACCCGATGCCATCTGCGGTGCCAGAATCTCGACATGAGTGGCACGGAACAGCCTGTAGAGGTAGTCGCCTTCGGGGCTGCTGTGGTCGGCAATGTACTGGTCAAGTGGTGTAGTGAGGCTCATTTTGCGTTCAGTTTTTATTTCAAACTGCGAAGATACAACAAAGATACGAAGAACTTGCGTAAAAATGGCGGGATGAGGGTGAAATTTGATAAGTGGTTGGTACACATATACCATTTTTGTGTTACCTCACCATATTGTTAATTTCGGCAGAAGGAGCCGTATATGGTGGGTATTAGAGAAAGAATTGCTACCTATCCGTTGCCTTTTTATGGAAGGGAAAGTTGGTAGAAACAGCATCTTTAAT
>JAZRGF010000055.1:0-10351 GCA_045644005.1 Bacteroidaceae bacterium
ATAAAAATTTCCCAAACAAACAATAGCTATTCCTTTGTTTTTCAAAAGAATAGCTATATTTTTTATTATCCAACTGAAAGATAGGTGTTGAACTAATAAAAAGCAAAGAGGGTCACCCTTTTTACTTTTGGGTCACCCTCTTCTTGCGTACCTCGGTCGGGAATCGAACCCGAATCTAATCTTTAGGAGAGACTTATTCTATCCATTGAACTACCAAGGCCTTTTAAAGCGAAACGTGCTAATGCGCATTTCGTTGTTTTGCACCGCGAAGATACAACAATTATTCTCAAACGTCAAGAGCTTTATACATCATTTTAATCCCCAAAGGCTCTTTTTTCTTTTTTTGAAGAGAATATCCACTCCTCTATGGATTGCTTTAATATATTTTAATATGAAACATAATACCGCTTATAAGTAAATGTATTATCTTCGCGTTGAAAAACTGACAAACACACTGATTGATGAGAAATATACTATCCTTGACACTACTGTTCATAACCATTGCCATAAAGTCGCAAAACTTCAACAGCATATGCCAAAAGGGTATCGGATACATCAAAGAGCACAACTATGCCCAGGCTGTAGAGTGCTTTGAAGAGGCTGTAGCCTGCAGCTCCGGCAACAGCGAAAAGATATATGCACTCGCAAACCTCGCATACTCGTACCAGATGCTGAACGATTTGCCAAGTGCCTTGAAGGAGTATGACAGGGCTTTGGAAATTATCCCCGACGAACTTACTCTCCTGCAGCAACGCGCAAACATCTACCTGCAGCTCGACAGCACGGAGCGTGCACTGGCCGACTACAACAAATTGCTCAGGTACGAGCCCAGCAACACAGGGGCTTTATTATGCAGGGCACACATATACACAAGTACAGGAATGTACAGCAAAGCATGGGAGGACTACAAGCAACTGCAACATTGGTTACCTGATAACTTGAGCGTACAACTTGGCATTGCAATGCTATACCAAAAGGAGAAGCGTTATAACGAGAGCCTGATGGTTCTCTCGGCCATGATTGAGCAGCACCCCCACATCGCAGAACTTTACATTGCCCGCAGCAACCTTGAGAGGGAGCGTGGACACAACGAGCTGGCAATGTTTGACCTTGAAAAAGCCATTGAAATAGACCCGAAGAATGCCAACAACTACATTCTCCAGGCCATCATTTTTGAAAAGATGGGCAAGAGGGATGCAGCAAGGAAATGCCGCGAAAAAGCAGCCTCGCTTGGAGCAGATGCCGGCATTGCACTCTAATAGCCGCTACAAAACAAAGGCAAGAGCACAAAAAAGCGAAAAAATTTTACAATATACAAAAATGGTTGTACATTTGGGGGAACATTGAAAAAACAACCATTATGGCAGAGAATACACCCGCTCCCTACAACATAAGGGAGAAACAGGAGAAGAACGCGGCATACCGCTCACTCATACGCGCCGAACTGGCCGACGAGCTCTATGACCGCATCCTCAACATAGTAATCATTGAAAAGCGCTACCGCAACAAGGACTTCACGGCAAAGGAACTTGCAGCAGAGCTCGGCACCAACACAAGGTACATATCGGCAGTCATCAACTCCCGCTTCAACACAAATTTCTCGTGTCTGATAAACGAGTACCGCATCAAAGAAGCCCAGCACAAACTTGTTGACAAACGCTACCAGGGAATGACAATAGAGGATATTGGTACCAGTGTAGGGTTTGCCAACCGTCAATCGTTCTACGCATCATTCTACCGTGTAGTGGGTGAAACACCCAACAACTATCGCAAAAAGCACACATTAACCAAGTAACGTCAAGCATGGAAGAGAATACACGCGACAAAGTACGCGAGATAAAGAAATCACTCCGACTTGCCATGAATGGTGTCGTTTCGACACTGCAACGCCGTCAAGGACTCGATTACAAGATAAATTTCGGTGTGGAGATTCCACGTCTCAAAGGCATTGCCGAGACACACGCAAAAGACAAGGAGCTTGCCGAGGCATTGTGGCAGGACAATATCAGGGAGTGCAAGATGCTGGCAATATTCCTTATGCCCGAGAACGGAGCGCCAGAAGTGGCCGACAGATGGATTTCCGAGACAAAGTTTACAGAAATAGCCGACCATCTTGCCATGCACATGCTTTGCAGGCTGCCCAATGCCTGGGACAAGACACTGCAGTGGGCTGCTGACAATGACGGCCTGCACGCATATTGCGGCTACCTTACAATATCGCATCTTGTACGCAGGGGCGTGATGCCTACGGAAGAACAGGAACTCGAGTTCTTCAAACACCTTGCAGGCCTGCGTGAGGAGCAGGGTGTAGCAGGCAGATGCGCGCTCAATGCCGCAATGAACTACCTTGACCGCACACCCGGCACTGCAACAAGGCTAAAGGAGGTTGCAATGACACACTACAACGCCCTGCCGGCAAGCATAGCGGCACTGCTGGAGAGTTTTGAGGAGTAGACAAAAGACGTGCTGCACGTCTTTTTTTTTGTTTCAGAGCAAATTCTTTTATCTATTTGCCACTTTTTATGGAAAATTAAACCCATTTATCTGTCATAATATAAAAATAAACGATAACTTTGTGTGTTGAAACTATGATATTGGCCTTACTCCGACATTGAAGTGCCCGGCACATAAGGACAGGAGGAGACCGAGTCATGGAATTGGTGAGAATATGGACAGCAGCAGGATTGTGGAAATTGCAAACCAGATATTCTCGGAATATCTGAAGGAAAACAGATGCAGACGCACACCCGAGCGTTTTGCCATCCTCGATGCAATATATTCAATCAACGGCAGCTTTGAAATAAAGGAACTGATGGAGTATCTCGAGGAGAACGTGAAGTTCCGCGTGAGCCGCGCCACCATATACAACACCATAACAATGCTTATAAAAGCCAACCTGGTAACCCATCACCAGTTCGGGGCAATATCAAAATACGAGAAATGCTACGGAACGGCAAAGGCCTACACCATATGCACAAAATGCGGCAAGGTGACCGAGTTGAGCAACATTAACATAACAGATAACATAACAAAGAATATAAAGAAATTTCATTTAACCCATTACTCGCTGCACCTTCACGGGCTCTGCAACAAGTGCAACCAGGCAATAAAGAGACGTAAGGCAAAGCTGACAAAAAGTATAAAACAATGAAACAGAACATCGATGTACTATTAGGCCTCCAGTGGGGCGACGAGGGAAAAGGCAAGGTTGTTGACGTATTGACACCCAACTATGATGTTGTCGCACGTTTTCAGGGTGGTCCGAATGCCGGCCACACATTGGAGTTTGACGGAAAGAAATTCGTTTTGCGTTCAATTCCATCGGGAATATTCCAGGGAGGCAAGGTAAATATCATAGGTAACGGTGTGGTACTTGACCCGGCGCTCTTCAAGGGCGAAGCCGAGAGCCTCATTGAGGCAGGCTATGACCTGACAAAGAACCTTTATATCTCAAAGAAGGCACACCTTATCCTGCCTACACACCGCGTGCTCGACGCTGCATACGAGGCTGCAAAAGGCGATGCAAAGGTGGGTACCACAGGTAAGGGTATCGGCCCCACTTACACCGACAAAATCAGCCGTAACGGCTTGCGCGTAGGTGACATCCTGGAGAACTTTGAGCAGAAATATGCACAGGCAAAGGGACGCCATGAGCAGATTCTCAAGGACATGAACTACAGCTATGACATCACTGCCATTGAGCAGGAGTGGCTTGCAGCAGTGGAGTACCTCAAGAAGTTCCGCCTCATTGACAGCGAGCAGCTCATCAACGACCTCATGAACGAGGGCAAGTCCATCCTCTGCGAGGGTGCACAGGGCAGCATGCTCGACATTGACTTCGGCAGCTACCCATTCGTTACCTCATCGAACACTGTGTGCGCCGGTGCATGTACAGGCTTGGGCGTTGCTCCAAACAGAATTGGCAATGTATACGGTATCACAAAGGCATACTGCACACGCGTGGGTGCCGGTCCGTTCCCAACAGAGCTTTTCGACGAGGACGGCAAGGAGATGCGCGACCGTGGTCACGAGTATGGTGCCGTTACCGGCCGTGAGCGCCGTTGCGGTTGGATTGACCTTGTAGCGCTCAAGTACACTATCATGATTAACGGTGTGACACACCTCATCCTCATGAAGAGCGACGTGCTCGACACATTCCCCACAATCAAGGCTTGCATCGCATACAAGAAGAATGGCGAGACACTCACACACCTGCCATATGACATTGAGGGTGTTGAGCCGGTATACACAGAGGTTAAGGGCTGGATGACCGACCTCACCAAGCTGCGTAGCGAGGAGGAGTTGCCACAGGCATTCAAGGACTACATCGCATTCCTGGAGAAGGAGCTTGGCGTTCCCGTGAAGTACCTCTCAATAGGCCCCGACCGCGACCAGACAATCACACGTTCAATCTAAAAGGATATTATGTTTATACAAGCTATAAACTTTGCACAACATATAGCCCACAGCGGAGTATCATACAACTTCACATATCTGATACTCTTCATTGGCATTGCCATAGTGAGCTACATAGTACAGGCAAACCTCAAGAGCAAATTCGAGAAATACTCGAAAATGCCGGTTGCCATGACCGGACATGACGTTGC
The DNA here is from genome assembly GCA_045644005.1 of Bacteroidaceae bacterium. Taxonomy (GTDB): domain Bacteria; phylum Bacteroidota; class Bacteroidia; order Bacteroidales; family Bacteroidaceae; genus HGM04593. Next base: position 4,608 of record JAZRGF010000055.1, read on the forward strand.
CGTGAAAATGTTGCACGACAACGGCATATACGACGTCAAGGTGACCAGCACGCCCGGCACCCTTACCGACCACTACAATCCCGTAACAAAGACAGTGAACTTGAGCCAGGGAGTGTACAACTCGGCAAGCGTTGCAGCCGTGGCTGTCGCAGCACATGAGTGCGGCCATGCAATACAGCACGCCAAGGCATATGCTCCGCTAAAGATGCGCTCGGCGCTGGTGCCGGTTGTTTCATTCTCTTCGGGCATCATGAGTTGGGTACTGCTCATAGGTATCCTCACAGTAAACCTCATGCCCGGACTGCTGTTGGCCGGTATCATACTGTTTGCGACAACAACGCTTTTCAGTTTCATAACACTACCGGTTGAGGTAGATGCAAGCCGCAGGGCACTGGCATGGTTGCAGACATCGGGCATTACAAATTCACAGAACCACAAATTCGCTTGCGGAGCGCTTCGCTCGGCAGCATACACATACGTGGTTGCAGCATTGTCGTCGCTGGCCACACTGCTCTACTACGTTATGATATTCATGAACAGACGCGACTAACAGACAATGGCAACAAAACCATCTATACCAAAGGGAACAAGGGATTTCTCACCCATTGAGATGTCCCGCCGAAACTACATCTTCGACACCATACGCAAGGCATTCCACCTGTTCGGTTTCCAACAGATTGAGACACCGGCAATGGAAAACCTCTCTACACTGATGGGGAAATATGGCGAGGAGGGCGACAAACTGCTTTTCAAGATACAGAACTCGGGCGACTACTTCAAGGGACTGACAGACGAGGAACTACTTGGCCGCAACGCAGCCAAGCTCGCATCAAAGTTCTGCGAGAAGGGCTTGCGCTATGACCTCACCGTGCCTTTCGCACGCTACGTGGTAATGCACCGCGAGGAGCTCACATTCCCCTTCAAGCGCTACCAGATACAGCCCGTATGGCGTGCCGACCGCCCACAGAAAGGCCGCTACGGCGAGTTTTACCAGTGCGGTGCCGACATCATCGGCAACAATTCACTCATAAACGAAGTGGAGCTCATACAGCTCATCGATTACGTCTTTGAGAAGCTCAATATACGCGTTGCAATCAAGCTCAACAACCGCAAGGTGCTTGCAGGCATTGCCGATGTCATCGGCGAACCCGAGAAGATCATCGACATCACCGTAGCCATTGACAAGATTGACAAGATTGGCCTCGACGGCGTTATTGCCGAGCTCAAGAGCAAGGAAATCAGCGACGAGTCAATTGAAAAGCTCCTGCCAATCCTCAAGGCACAGGGCAACAACGAGGAGAAGATGGCGATTCTTGCCCAGACACTCAGCGGCAACGCCATTGGCGAAAAGGGCGTTGAGGAGCTGCAGTTCATCCTTGACACAATAAAGAGTGTTGGCATAAAGAGCACACTCGACATTGACCTTACCCTTGCGCGCGGCCTCAACTACTACACCGGCGCAATCCTTGAGGTGAAGGCTCTCGACGTAGCAATAGGCAGCATCACAGGCGGCGGACGTTATGACAACCTCACCGGCGTGTTCGGCATGGACGGAATGTCGGGTGTAGGTATCTCGTTCGGTGCCGACCGCATCTATGACGTCATGAACCAGCTCGACCTCTACCCACAGGATGCCATCAGCACCACAAAGGTGATGTTCGTGAACTTTGGCGACAAGGAGGCTATGCGCTCATTGCAGATAATTGGTGAGCTTCGCAAGGCAGGTATCTCGGCTGAACTGTTCCCAAGCAGCGACAAGATGAAGAAGCAGATGGGATATGCCAACAACAAGGCCATTCCGTTTGTAGCAATCATAGGCGAACAGGAGCTGACCGACGGCACCGTCGCACTGAAGAACATGACAACCGGCGAACAGAAGATAGTTTCCGCCGAAGAGCTGAAAGAGCTGCTTGCGTAAAAGCAGAACCTACATAACATAAAAGCGACAGGCTCTTTTTAAAAAGTGACCTGTCGCTTTGTTTATACCTCAACTATCTCATCAAACAACTCTTTCCAGCCCATGTCGGTAGCATGACCTATTTTTAGACCATAGAACCTTGTACCCGACCTCCGGTACTCCGCAAGCCGTCTGCATTGAACAATACCACACATAGGTATGATGAAATCTGTACACCATAGAACATCGGCCGAAGCGTATGTACCCTTCTCAAGCAACGCGAATACAATATCCAGCATACGCGCGGCATTTGTGCCACCATCCGACTTTTGCCTGAAGAAATTCAGCAATGCTGCGCGGTCACGCATCACATTGATTGGCTGCGCATCGACCGAAAAAGAGACAAGGAAAAGGTCGCGCCGCTGTCGCTCGGCCATCAAAAGCAGTTTCATCATCAGCGAGTTCACCAACAACTCCGGGTGCCCGCTCATGCTTCCCGAACGGTCAACACACACAATCATTGGACCTTTGAGCCTTGCCGGCCTGCGGTTCAGCCCCCTTGATGGCTTCAGGAGCTCGCTCTTGTGACGGAAGCTCTGCAGGCTATTGGTCGCGTATTTATACAAAAACACATCGTAGAGGGTATCGTCACCACAATGCGCACACTCAAGCGGAAGCATCGACCTGATATCCTGCCCCAACGTCACACCCAGTATGTCACTCTTTGAAGCATGCTCAAGTTCCATTGCACCTCCATAAGATACAGACATACGCCTCTTGCCATTTTCGTCGGGCACACGCCCCATCATGTCGGCAATCCTTTGCAACTGAGGATACTGTTTCTGCACCCTTGCCACACACAGGAACTGCTCAAAGACAAGAGAATTCCACTGACCGGCCATCATCCCCCAGGCCTGGAAGAACATCTCCTTCTCCACTCCGTTCTTTTTAAGATATTCAGGGATGCCCACAAGGTTCTGTTTCAGGATTTTACTGTTGCGTTCCTTTATATCCTCCACATCGCGCCGTTGCTGTTCCTGCCGGCGACGGTCAAAAGCCTTGTTCCAGTCATCAATCATCCTTTTCCACACCTCCTCATCGGCAAGTCCGCCTTCACTTCCAAATTTTTCCCTGTAGTAACGCTCGTCAAAACCAAACTGCTGGAACTCATCGCTTATCTCCGAGAGCAGTCTGTTCCACCCGTCACGTTTCTTGCGTTCACTCCAAAGGAGAGCATGCCTCATTTTTTGCAGTTGCCCTTGCGCGCACGACGTACGGAATTTCTCGCGCGTGACAATCTGTTTTATGAAAGCCAGCATGTTGTCATAGAAAACGCGCGCCTTGACATCGTCACTCAACACATTGTAAATGACAAAAGGGTCGCCCATTACCTCATAAAGATAATTCTCGAGGTAGTCTGTTACACATTGGCCGCTCCTGTCGGGCAGGATTCCAGTCTTTACAAACCCATCAAGGATATTGACATAGTGCCACCCCTCGGCATACATTTCACTCACATCAGCCATAGAGCAACTCGCTTATATCAGCCCTTGTCAAAGCAATCCGCCTCATCATTTCACTCGCCACGGAGCGCATGCGTTCCGCATCGGCCGGGTTTATGAAAATATTGTCGGCAAGGCAGCTGTTTATGCCGTTCAATCCAGCAGCACACTGCTCAATCTCGTCCTCATAGTCATACCCGTCGGCAGTGAACAGAGAAGTCTGCCTGTTCTGCAGCGCAGCCATCTCACGCGCCGAATAGCGTTCCAACTCACAGCGCACACCGTTGATATACAAGAACTCACGGTCGCGCATAAGCCTTACCTTCTCACCGCTGTTATAATTTGTATTATTGCCAAAGGCTCTGATGCGCACTTTCGCAGGGTCAGTCGCATCGGTATACAGATGCCCCGACACGGGATTACGCTCCGTTATGCTTGGCAGGCGATGATAATCCGAGGCAAAGATATATGTGTTACCCGTGTTGTATGTACTCAGCCTGTAATAGAAATCATCGTACAATATCAGGTTGACATCCTCGGGCCTTGCCTGCATTCTCGTCTCCTCGAGTGCAGCTGCAGCACGCTTCATACGTACAGCCTTCTCAACCCGCTGCTGCAATTGCACATGCCGTTTGTCAAGCGCCGCAAACAGCGAGTTTGTGACCACCTCGCGCACCACTGCGCACTCGGCAGGCTCGTTCCAAAGACAATACGCAAGCACTGCAACATCCGAAAGGTTTGTCTGCCTGCGGCCGTGTACAAAAGCCGATGCCCTCAACAGATTCACGGCCTTTTTCCAACGGCGGTCACTCACATATATGCTGTACACTGCACCACTCTCCTTGTCCGTCATATTCTGCAACTGTTCACGTATGTAAAGAACACTCTCCATGACAGCGGCATCAACATCCACCGCTGCAATCTCCCTTCGCCATTGTTCATATTCAGCGCCGGTTATCTGCAGTTGCCCCAACTGTGCCGGATACTGCACCTCGTCGGTATCAAGTATCATTGAGAGAAAAGCCTTTTTATCCTTGACACCCTGTGACATATAACGCACAAGAAACCTGTCCCACAGAGCCTCAAGCCCCTCACCATCGGCCGGCAACTCATTACTCGCCGCCACCAGCAGCTTGAGGGGCAGAACCACCTCGCTGTTGCCATTACGGAAAATCTTTTCGTTTAGAGCTGTAAGCAGAGTGTTCTGGATTGCCGGCCCAGCCTTCCATATTTCATCAAGAAAGACAACATCGGCAGTCGGCAGATATCCGTCAATGACACGCTCATAGGTATCATTCTCCTTGAGTTTGCTGATGCTCACAGGGCCAAAGATATCATCGGGGGTGCTGAAACGCGACATCAGATACTCAAACGAACGTGCACCGGCAAAGGCATCCTTCAACCTGCGCGCCACCATACTCTTTGCCACACCCGGCGGGCCAAGAAGTATCATGCTCTCACCGGCCAATGCAGCCAACATACCCAAACGGAGTTCAGTCTCCTTCTCATACACCCCACGGCCTATCTCGCCAAGCAAAGCCAATATTCTCTCCCTGATTCCCATTTTCGCATTCTTATTTATGCGAAGATAGCAAATATCTGCATAAAATCAAACTGCACGCAGCTGCCGGTCTCATAAAAAACACCTCTTATATATAAATTAAGCAGATTTTATTTTGTAGGCAATTCGGTTTGCACTACTTTTGTACTATAGTATGCCTGCGTGATAACACTCCACAGACAGAAAATTGGAAATCTACAAATTTAAATAATTAAAACTATGGATGTTATTAAGAATTTGATTGAGCGCGCTCAGCAGAACAAACAGCGCATCGTTCTCCCCGAGGGTACAGAGGAGCGTACATTGAAAGCCGCAGACAAGGCTGTTGCCGACGGCATTGCAGAGATTATTCTTCTTGGCAACAAGGAGGAGATCCTTTCACTTGCACAGCAGCACGGCCTTGCAAACATTGAGAAGGCTACAATCATCGACCCATGCAACAACCCCGATGCCGAGAAGTACGCGACACTGCTCTTTGAGTTGCGCAAGTCAAAGGGTATGACAATGGAGGATGCACAGAAGCTCGTTTGCAACCCATTGTATCTTGGCTGCCTCATCATCAAGAACGGCGATGCCGACGGCCAGGTGGCAGGTGCACTCAACACAACAGGCAACGTATTGCGCCCTGCATTGCAGATCATCAAGACAACTCCGGGCATCAGCTGCGTGAGCGGTGCAATGATGCTCATCACCAACGCAAAGGAGTATGGCGAGGACGGCGTTCTCTTTGTTGCCGACGTTGCCGTTACACCACAGCCCGACGCTAACCAGCTCTCACAGATTG
>JAZRGF010000056.1:0-17911 GCA_045644005.1 Bacteroidaceae bacterium
GGTGGTGTTCAATTAAGGTGAGTTCGATATAAGAATTTATACTAAAATTTAGCGTGTTTTGTCATCTCGAACGTACGTGAGAGATCTCTTATTTTACGATATTTTTGAGATCCCTCGTCGCTACGCTCTGTCGGGATGACAGGTTCGCGATTTGATTTAGCTTATATCGAACTCACGTTAATTAAGGTGAAAGGTGAAAACTTCACCCGCACTCGTGCGCTTGAACCTTGGCTTTGAGGCGACTTTGTCGCACTCCTTTGGGGAGCTAAAGCTCCCGTTGTCGCAAACAACGCTCGTCCGCGTTGTCGTTGTAAAACCCAAGCAAACTTGGTTTTCACTCGCTTGCACACTTTAACCGCACGTTGTGTGCTTGAACCTCGGCTTCGCTCATTGCGTGCGTAAATAAATTTCCGCCCATTCGCTTGCACGAGCTTTCACCTTTCAGCTTTCACCTTTCAGCTTTCACCTTCCTTACCATCTCCATCTGCCTTTCATTCAGCTGTGGCAGCACCACCTTAATCTCCACTATCAAATCCCCTTTGCCTTCCCTCCTGTAGTGCGGCATGCCCTTGCCGCGCAAGCGCAGCTTGCTGTCGGGCTGTGTGCCCGGCTTTATCCTGGCCTTCACGCTGCCGTCAATGGTGGGCACCACAGCCTCGCCGCCAAGCAGCAACGTGTACATGTCGCATACCACGGTGGTGTGCAGGTCATCGCCCTCGCGTGCGAAGCGGCTGTCGGGCTCAATACCGAACGTTATATACAGGTCGCCGCGCCCGGCGCCGTCGGCACTCTTTCCGCCGTGCCCTTTAACCCTTATCTTCTGCCCATTGGCAACACCGGCGGGTATTGTAATGGCGATTTTCTCGCCGTTTATTTCCAATATACGCCTGTGCGTTCTTGCAGCTTCGGCCAGTGTCAATTGCAGTGTGGCCTGCAGGTCGTTGCCTCTCTGCTGTCTGCCGCTGCGGTATGCGCCACCAAACAGCTGTTTGAAAAAATCGCTGAAACCACTATTGTTGCCGGCGCTGCGCCCAAAGTTGCCGAAGCCTTCGAAACCTCCAAAACCAAACTCTTGCCCATCACCGCCATATCCTTGTGAACCCTGTTGCTGCGTCTCGAACTCCTCGCTGTGCTTCCAGTGCTCGCCATACTCGTCATAGCGCTTGCGTTTCTCGGCATCGCCAAGCACTTCGTTCGCCTCGTTAATCTCCTGGAACCTCTCCTGTGCCTGCGGGTTATCCCTGTTTACATCGGGGTGATACCTCTTTGCCAGTTTGCGGTAGGCCTTTTTAATCTCCTCCTGCGATGCGTTCCTCTCAACGCCCAACACCTTGTAGTAATCAATGAATGCCATAATGTGGTTTTTGTCTTATGAACAAATGTACGCTCCGCCGGGTTGTGAATTTAGATTAAAACTGCAGCCTATTATTTGTCAGTTTGCCGAAAATGAGCGATATTCGCGCCATAAATCAAAACAGGCAATATGAAAAACCTTTTTCCAATCCTTCTGCTGTCGCTTTGCGTTGGCTTTGCTTCTTGTAATGAAGAGTATGATGCCGACACCGCCGTGTCGCACTATCAGCCGGTTCCCGGCAAGCGCCTTGTGGCGTCGGTAAAGACAACCTTTGTTGAGAATGGCGGCGAGGCTACCCATCATCACCGTTATACCTATGATGCCAACGGACGCATAAAATCCGTCAATTCGGAACTTGTGGTATATTCAGGCAAGATTGAGAATTTTATCGATACCGTCTACTACAAGTGCAACATGACTACAAGCGCCAACTACTTCTATCGTGGCGAGGAGCTCGAGGTCGCTTATACCGTCTCAATCGATTACCCCGATCGTCCTGTGTATAACAAATTCTCCAGCAGTTCCAATTACGGTATCTTCAAGTCCAACGGTGTGCTGTCGCGTTTCTCGCAGTCATCATTCGACTACTCTACAACAATGCTGCTACAGTCTTATGCCGATGATGACATCTGCTTCAGTGTCTTCCGTGATTCAGCGGGCAACGTGACCGGCTACAAAAAGTTCTATGCAACAACAGACGAGGTGATTGAGGACAAAAGAAACCTTTGCACTTATGATGCCTCGTTCAGGAACAAGACCAACTTCGACTTCTCGGCCTATTTCGGTTATTGGGGAGTGGAGCAGGGTGTGCCCATCATTTCAACCCCCTATCGTGCGCCCTATCAGTTGGCAGCCTTTGGCATGCTTGGCTCAACCAGCCAACATCTCCCCAGTGGTATATGGGAGTTCGACGACCGTGAGTGTCCAATCTCTTATACCGACCCCTCGGGACGCCACACTGTGATAACATATCATGACTAAATAAGGTGATTTAATAAAAAATGACCCCGCGGGGTCATTTTTTTAGTCATGATATAGCAGTTGCCCCATAGACAATTAATTTCGCGAAACTGTCATCCTGAACGGATGTGAAGGATCTTATAACTGCGCAGTGATAGATACTTCGCTACGCTCAGTATGACAAAGCACGCTAGATCAACTGCTACATTGTTACCTTTTTTTTATTTACATATATAATCCAAATACCTTGTTATCGCCTTTTGGCACACGGGGCAGAAGTCTGTCAGTGCCTTCATCATGCACTCGGGCCAGCCGCGGAAAACACCCTTCTCCAGGTAACCGCCACCCTCATAAGCACCAATCACCCAGTCCTTTTCGGTAGAGCCCTCCGGGGCAATGGTCGGTATCGGTGTCCCCTCGGCAATCATATTCTCCCATTTGCCTTTGAACTCTACAAAACGTGTCAGGTTCGCTTCCCACGGCTCTTTGCCGGCAGGGTACAGCGCGCTCACAGTGTTGCCAATCTCAATATACTCGTCGCCAAGTCCCATGAGCGAGTGGCCGAACTCATGTACGTACACCTCGCCTGTCTTGCCTGTCTTGCCCGCCGAGCCCAGGCCATAGAAGTTGTATATGCCGCCACCTCCATACTTGTCGGTGTTGGTGAGTATGAATATGTTCTCATATGGTGCGCTGGCCGCCACATCCCTCACCTTCTGGAACTCCTCGGTCATCTGGTAGCGCTCGCTGCCAAGGGTGTAGAACCGTGTGCAAAGCAGGTTGTCAACCCACTTGCCAATGCCGGGCTTGCTCACGCCCTTCTCCTTTGATGGCGCCCACACGGCGCGTATGTTTATGCGGTGGCTGTTCTCTGTGAATGGGGCGTAGGTAAATAGCGCGTCGCTCCACATGCGGCACGCATCAATGAACTTCTCCCTCTCCCCGGCTGTGAAGCCGTCGGGCAACAGCACAATGTCAAGGCTGTGGGCAATGTCACCACCAATGTGAATGTCAATGCACTCGTGCTGCTCCTTCTGTGGTGCAATGTTGTAGTCGCCCACATTTACCTCCTGTGTGTATTTCTTCTCCCACTCCTTTGTCACCTTGTTGCGTGCATAGAACTCAATGACAAAGTCCTTTGCGGGTTCGGGGAATATCACACCCTCGGGGAATGAGCGGCTTGTCACCACTGCCTCGGGTGTTGTCTGCCACTCGTTGAAGAGCGTGCAGTAGTTGTTCTTGTATATCACCTTGCCGCTGGCCTTGTCAATGATGCGGAAGTGCTGTTCGCCATAGTCGAACGGGTTTATGAGCGCCACCTTTGAGCCGGCCCAGGCACCTTCTCTCACAACCTTGTCAAAATAGTAGAACTCCTCCTTGCTGTCGCCTGCGTGGTGAAAGTCGAAACGCATGGTGTTGTCGGTGAAGAACTCGTTGTAGTTGACGCTGCTGTCGCACAGCAGTGGTTCAACCGTCACTTTCCTGCTTGTGCCGCACGACAGCAATCCCGCCCCGGTCAGCGCGTAAATAGCTGCTTTTTTCATATGAAGATTCTGTTTGTTTCCTGTCGCAAAGGTATGAAAAAACTTCCATTGGGTGTGGCTAAAGTCCTGTTTTTTATTATTATATTAATTTAACAACCCTAAAAGTTGACGTTTTGGCAGTTTATTTGTACTTTTGTAAAAATTAAGCATTAATAAAGAAAAAGATACGACATCATGAAAAAGTTATTTGTAATTGCTTTTGCCGCTTGTGTGGCATTCACTTTCACATCTTGTAAGTCATCAAAGGACAGCGCGTTCAAGACTGCATACGAAGAGGCCCGTCAGGCCGAGCTTGCCGAGGGCGCAGGCCAGCAGAGCGACGCGGTGGACATTGCCCCTGTGGTTTCATCTACAAAAGCCGAGGTCGATACTACATACCGCACCGAGAAGGTAGTCCTTTCATCGGGTGCCGAGGGTTCGCTCAAGGCGTTCAGCGTGGTGTGCGGTAGCTATAGCCGCAAGGAGGGTGCCGAGAACATCCGCCAGTCTTTGGTTGGTGAGGGCTACAATGCAATTGTGGTGCAGAACCCATCGACAGGTCTCTATCGTGTAGTGTGTGCATCATGCGACACCAAGGAAGAGGCAGCCGCTGCACGCGACAAGTTCAAGGCTGCTCATGCCGGTAACAGCGACTACCAGAAGGCATGGTTGCTCTACAACAAATAAAATTATTCAAATCCCGAAGGCTTCCCTCCGTGGAAGCCTTTTTGCAATACAACTATGGCAGACAATACAACTCAAGGATATACGGTGAAGGTCTATGACGGCCCGGTGAAACGCTATTGCCAGACCCTCGACCTCAAGGACAACCCCGAGCTCATTGCCGAGTATCGCCGCCGCCACAGCGACGGCGAGGCGTGGAGCGAAGTTCTCGACGGAATACGCAAGGTGGGTATTCTTGAAATGGAAATCTACATTGTCGGTACACGCCTCTTCATGATTGTGGAGGCGCCGCTCGATTTCGACTGGGACAGCGCCATGGCGCGTCTCTCGACCTTGCCACGTCAGCAGGAGTGGGAGGATTACATGTCCGAGTTCCAACAGGCGGCTCTCGGCAGCTCTTCAAACGAAAAATGGCGCATGATGGAGCGCATCTTCCATCTTTACGAAAAATAAAAAGCGATTATGGAAAGAGTAAGTAACAAAAGCAAACTCATTGACAAACGCTACCTGTTGCCGTTTGTCCTTGTGACGTCGCTGTTTGCCCTTTGGGGCTTTGCCAACGACATAACCAACCCCATGGTTGCCGCGTTCCAGACATTGATGGAGCTCCCGGCCTCCGAGGCGGCCCTTGTGCAGTTTGCCTTCTATGGCGGTTATGCCACAATGGCTGTTCCCGCAGCGTTGTTCATACGTCGTTACAGTTACAAACGCGGCATTCTTATAGGCCTTGCCCTCTATGCCGTGGGTGCGTTTCTTTTCATCCCGGCCGCAGAGCTGCAGAGCTTTGCTTTCTTCTGCGTGTCGCTCTACATCCTCACTTTCGGCCTTGCCTTTCTTGAGACAACAGCCAATCCGCTTATTCTCTCGCTTGGCTCAAAGGAGACCTCTACAAGGCGTCTTAACCTTGCACAGGCGTTCAACCCCATCGGTTCGTTGCTTGGCATGTCGGTAGCCTCGCTTGTGGTGCTGCCCGGTCTCCTCTCCGACAAACGCGGTGCTGCGGGCGAAATTATCTATAACACCCTTCCTGCTGCCGAGAAGGCTGCTATCCGTGAACACGACCTTGCCCTCATACGCGACCCCTATGTGGCTCTGGGCATTGTGGTACTTATAATCTTTGTGGTCTTCTTCTGTGTTGTCATTCCAAACTTGCAGGGCGAGAGGGCTGTGCGTGTCAATAACATGACTACGCTCAAAAACCTGTGGAATAACAGAAAATACCGCTTTGGTGTTGTGGCGCAGATGTTCTACGTTGCAGCGCAGATTATGGTGTGGACCTTCATCATCCAATATGCCGACAATCTTGGCATCAACAAGGCTATGGCTCAGAACTACAACATCTGTGCAATGATGCTGTTTCTTTGTGGTCGTTTCGTCAGCACGGTGTTCATGCGTTACTGCAAGCCGGGTGTGCTGCTTGGCATCTTTGGTTTAGGTGCTACCATTGCTTCACTTGGTGCCATTTTTATTGTTGGAATGACAGGGCTCTACTGCCTTGTAGCCATCAGCTTTTTCATGTCGCTCATGTTCCCCACCATATATGGTATTGCGCTCGAGAATGTCAGCCGCGAGGACACATCACTTGGCGCGGCATTCCTTGTTATGGCAATTGTGGGCGGTGCTTTGATGCCACCGTTGCAGGGAATGGTCATTGATGCAGGCGTTCTCTTCGGTATGCCCGCAGTCAATGTCTCATACATGTTGCCCATGCTTTGCTTTGTCATAGTCACGCTCTATGCCATTGCTTGCCGCAAAGTGCCGAAACAGTAATAAATACATCCTTATATGGCAAGACTATTGGCTATTGATTACGGAAAGAAGCGTACCGGCTTGGCGGTTAGTGACGAACTGCAGCTCATTGCCGGCGGCCTCACCACCGTTGCCACGGCAACGCTTGTCGATTATCTGCTCGACTATGTGAAGCGCGAACCTGTGGAGCGTATAATTGTGGGCCTGCCAAAGCAGATGAATAACACCCCGTCCGAGAATATGTGCCGCATTGAGCCCTTTGTGAACCGTCTGCGTAAGCTGCTGCCCAATATCCCGGTGGAGTATCACGACGAGCGCTTTACCTCTGTTCTTGCCCACCAGGCAATCCTGGCGTCGGGCATTGGCAAGATGGCGCGCCGCAATAAGGAGCTTGTCGACGAGATAAGCGCTACAATAATATTGCAGTCATACATGGAAAGCCGAAGGCTGTCGGCTGAAAGATGACAGCCTGAGGGTTCGACAACATCAACAGCAATAGGTCACGCGACAGCGTGGGTTGCGAAGAGTTGATGTTGTCAAAGCAACAAGCTGCAAGGTGACAACCTTTCCGCCCTTTTGGCCCTTAATGCCCTTTTCGGCCTTATAGCCTTTCAGCCTTATAGCCTTTCAGCGTTTTGGCCCTTAAAGCCCTTAAAGCCCTTTCCGCCCTTTTTGGCCTTTTGATAATTTGATTAAATGATTTTTTAAATATGATACTACCAATCTATCTCTACGGACAGCCTGTCCTTAAAAAAGTAGCCGAGGATATCACTGCCGAATATCCTAATCTCCAGGATCTCATAGCAAACATGTTCGACACCATGCACCAGGCCCAGGGTATTGGTCTTGCTGCACCGCAGATTGGCCTTGCCATTCGCCTTGTCGTTGTCGACCTCGACGTGCTTGCCGAGGACGAGCCCGAGTTCAAGGATTTCCGTCGTGTATATATCAACGCCCACATTGTTGAGACATCGGACGAGACCGATACAATGGAAGAGGGTTGCTTGAGCCTCCCCGGCATACACGAGAAGGTTACCCGTCCATCGCGCATACACGTAAAATACCTCGACGAGAACTTTGTTGAGCACGACGAGTGGGTCGACGGCTTCCTTGCACGTGTTATGCAGCACGAGTTCGACCACCTCGAGGGCAAGGTCTTCTCGGACCGTCTTTCACCCCTGCGCCGCCAGATGAACAAGAACAAGCTCGGTAACCTTGCAAAGGGAAAGGTTGCTTGTGACTACAAGGTAAAGCGCGTGCTCCGATGACACTGCGCCGGGCAATGGCCGCCCTTGTGGCGCTGCTTGCTCCGTTGTTTGGCTTGGCACAGTTGAACACCGCGAGAGTTATGGAAATAGGGCGCAACGCGCTCTATTTCGAGGATTATGTACTCTCCATCCAATACTTCAACAAGGTGGCCGATGCCAAACCTTATCTCTATGGACCCTATTTCTATCGCGGCCTTGCCAGGTTCTATCTCGACGACTTCATTGGCGCCCAGGAGGATTTGACCCTCTCCATCGCCCGCAATCCATATATTGCCCGCAGCTACCAGCTGCGTGGCCTTTGTCGTGCCAATCTCGACAGTCTCTCGCTTGCCGAGCAGGATATCCGCACCGCCATAAAGTACGACCCGCAGAACATGAATATGTGGCAGAACCTCGCCGGCGTGCTCATGCAGGGCGGCCGTTGGGAGCAGGCCGCAGCCGTGGTCGATTCGTTGCTGCTCTTTGCGCCGCGCAACAGCGGTGCATACGTCATGCGCACCCAGGTGGCCATGAATCTCAAGGACACTGTCACGGCGCTGGCAATGGCGGGTAGGGCCGTGGAGTGTGACAAATATTCGGCAACCGTCTACGATGCCCGCTCAATGGTACACTATGCCATGGGTGCGTATGACTTGGCCGAGGCCGACATGGACAAGTCCATTGAGCTGCTCCCCGGGCGCAGCGGCAGCTATGCCAACCGTGGCCTTGTACGTTACTATCGCGAGGATTTGCGCGGTGCGCTTGCCGATTTTGATATGGCTGTCTATGCCGATTCCGCCAGCCTCACAGCCCACTATAACCGCGGATTGCTGCTCATGGAGCTTGGCGACAACAACCGTGCGATAGAGGATTTTGATATGGTGTTGGGCGTGGACCCCGACAACACCCTTGCACGTTACAACCGTGCGCTGTTGCGCACTGCCGTGGGCGACTACAAAGGTGCCGTCGCCGATCTCTCGCTTGTCATCGAGGCTTACCCGTCGTTCGAGCAGGCCTATAGCCTGCGTGCCGACGCACGCCGCAAACTCGGCGACACCGCCGGTGCAAAGGCCGACGAGGAGTGGCTCTTCAACCGCCGTCAGCAGATATACATGGGCGGCATAGCGGCTGTGCAAAAGGAGTATTCGGCCGCAGCCGATTCCACTCGCCGTCGCTCGGACGAGAATGTACGCAACTATAACAAGATGATTCTCCCTGCCGATGCGGGTGTAAAGCAATATGTCACCGAGGCGCGCGGCAAGGTGCAGAACCGCAATGTCTATGTGGAGCTGGAGCCGCTCTTTGTGCTCACCTGTTACCGCGATGAAAATGCCGACGTGCCGCATGGCTACAACAGGCTTGTCGAGGAGTTGAACGCCTCACGAGGTGGCCGTCCCTTGCTCCTTATTAATAAGGAACGCGCGTTGACGGTTAGCGAGGCCCGGTATCACTTCGCTCACATTGACGAGGTGTCGGCCGGTGTCACCAATGCCGGTGACGATGCTCCTGCCCGCCGCGAACGTGCAATAGATTACTATCTTGTGCAGGATATGCACTCCGCAATGGCCGATCTTGACCTCGCTGTTGAGGCCGCACCCGGTGACTGGAGCCTCTTCTTCATCCGCTCTTTTGTGCGTTACAGGCAGCTGGAGGCGGCTGCCCATGACGGTGCAAACAGTGCCGATGCACTACCCGGCAGGCACGATGCCCTGCTCTCCACGCTCGACTATCGCCTTGTCCGTGCCGACCTCGACCGTGTCATCGAACTGCAGCCCGCCTTTGCCGAGGCCTACTTCAACCGTGCCAACGTATCGGTCAAACTCAAGGACTACAAGGCTGCAATAGCAGACTACACCGCGGCTATAGCTCTCGATGACCGCTTTGCGGCGGCCTACTACAACCGTGGCCTTGCAAAAATCTACACAGGCAACACCGAGGGTGGTGTAGCCGACTTAAGCAAGGCCGGGGAACTTGGCATGTACCAGGCCTACAGCGTGATAAAAAGGTTCAGGTAAAAGCAGTCGTCCTCCGCCCCTACGGGGCGGTAGATACCTTTTAGGCCCTTAATGCCCTTTTAGGCCTTTTTGCCCTTTTAAACCCTCCCAAATGCCATTGTGAATAAAATTAACACAATCTTTTTTTATTTTTTATATAAAAACGTTTCATTTTCAAGAAAAAGCAGTACCTTTGCACCGCATTTTCGTACACCCTTGTGGAGCTGTGTTTTTAAAACAGCTGTTATGTGTTGATAGTGAAGATTTTATTAAATATTTTTTAACCAAAAAACATTAAAAATGAAGAGATTTACTTCTTTGATGCTGACATTGCTTTTTGCAGTGACAGCGTGGGCGCAGAGCTCACTGCGTGTTAGCGAGGGCTTGCTTGCTACACAGAACAACACTCAGTACTCTTGGACATCACAGAAGATTACAAAAGCTGATGATGCTACAAAACTGCGTGTAACATTTATGGCTACTTCTAACAATGAGAAACCTGCAGGTTTCCCTTGCGTTGCAATCGCAGAGTTCTATCTCTATGACAAGAACGGTGCCCCTGTTGCTCTTACAGAGGCTAATTTCAGCAGTAATGCTACACAGGATAATGAGGGTAAAATGTCATCAATTTGTGACGGATTTACAACAAAGCAGAATGGTCAGGGAGATTATGACTGGTACTGGCACTCACTGTGGGACGGTACACCAAGCCCTAATGGCGAACACTATCTCGAGATTGATTTGGTTAACGTTCCGGAGGGTACAGACCTTAGCGAGTTCTCTTTCGGTTGGGTTACACGTCGTGCTCAGGCTTCTCCTGCAGATGTTATTATAGCAACAGGTGCAACAACAGAGGAACTTGTAGAGAATACCAATAATGCAATGCTGCCTAAGGTTTCAACAGATATCGTTACTGTTTACACCATAAAGAACGTACGTTCAAACAAGTATTTGACATACAGCGAGGAGCATGCTAAACCACAGCAGAACGAAAATGTGACAAATGAGGGCTACTGGTACTTTACCGAGGGTACTGACGGCAAGGTTGTTATGCGCAACGTTGCTTCGGGCAAGGTACTTGGTACAAACTTTGAGATGTCAAACGAGGGTGAGTGGTTTATTTCTGGTTCACCTTATCGTTATAAGGGTTTTGTTATCAGCAAGACTTCAGATATAACACAAAACAACTGTATCGATGACCAGGGTAATAATACCACTATCGGTTCTTGGAGTCACACAGCCGGTGACAACCAGGGAACAGGTTGGTATATAGAAGAGGCCTCGTTTGATGTTGCAATGCTCTCTCTGCAGAGTATGAAGATTGCTTCTATCGGTGAGGCTGTAACTGAAGTAAAAGAGGGTTGGTATATCCTTAACAATGTAGGTCGCAATGGCTACGTGAGCCAGGAGGGAAGCAGCTGGAAGATGCGCGGTACAGACCAGGTAGCAGCCGGCGACCTTGCACGTGAGAAGGCCGGTTACCTCTTCAAGATTACAAAGAACGGTGACTATTACAATGTTCTTTCTGGTAACGGCAAGTACTTCCAGTTGGGTAGTAATACAGCTTCAACAAGTGCAAATCCTGTAAACTTTGATATTACTGTGATTAGCGGTAATAACTTCTGCCTCTTTGACAAGGATAATGGCTATGCAGCCGATGGTCAGGAGGTTGGCAACGCTTTCGTAGGTTGGTCTACTTCTGTTCCTGCAAGCGCAGGTGGTAACGACAGCTACAGACTGCTCCCTGTTGAGCTTGTTGATATTTCTAATATAGAGATGTTGAAGTTGCCACTTACAGAGGCTATTGCGAACGCTCAGGCTTTGTATGAGAATGCGAATATTGGCGAGGGTCTTGGCTTGTACACAGCACCTGCTAATTTTGAGGCTCAGTTTGCTGCTATCGTGGCATTCCATGATGCAATTGACGAGAATACAACTGCTGCTGATGTTGAGGCTAAGATTGCCGAGCTTGAGGCTCTTGTTGCTTCATTCAAGCTCAACGGTCTTGTTGCCGGTAAGTACTACACATTCAGCAACGGTGGTTACTACATCACAAGCAAGGTTAACGAGGGTGGCCGTATCGCTTGCAGCGAGACAAAGGATGCAACTGCTATCTACTACTTCGATGGTCAGCACCTCTTGGCTTACTCTACAGGTCTCTACTTCGGTTTGAATGCAAATGATTGGACTTTCGAGGCTGTAGGTTCAGAGGATATCTCAAAAATTACATTTGCTGCTGTTAACGGTGGTACTGCTAACGTGCTCAACATCTGCTCAGGTGGTCGTTGGTTGCACAGAACAGATGCTTACATCAACCGTTGCTCAAACAATACTTGTGGCGCGCTCCATGAGTGGACAATCGAGGAGGTAACTTCACTCCCTGTATCAATCACAGCAGCAGGATATGCAACATTCTTCGCTCCTGTAGCAGTTACAGTTGCCGATGGTGTTACTGCTTACACTGTAACAGTTGACGGCGAGGTTGCCAAGTTGAACGAGATTGGCGCAACAATCCCTGCAAACACAGGTGTTGTACTTGCCGGTGCTGCGAATGCTTACGACTTCACAATCACAACTGCTGCTGCATTCGACGGTGAGAATGCTCTCCTTGGTACAGCTGCTGCAACAAACGTAACTGAGGCTGCTTATGTACTTGGTAACGCTGAGGGTATTGGTTTCTACACTGCAACAAAGAATCAGGCAGAAAACAGCGCATGGTGGAACAACAGCCACAAACCATACTTGCCAAAGACTGCAGGCATGAACGCTGCTTCTTACAGCTTCCGTTTCGAGGACGGTACAACTGCTATTGAGAACGTAGGGGTTGAGAACGCAGTTAAGGCTATCTTCGACCTCACAGGTCGCAAGGTAGAGGCTATCAGCGCTCCTGGTATCTACATTGTAAACGGCAAGAAGGTACTTGTTAAGTAATTGACAATACTGAAATAAATAAACAAGGGCGGGCGTGCCCGCCCGCCCTTGCAAAAAATAATAATAAAGAAAACATTTTACGATATATGAAAAAGAATTATGTATCACCTCTTGCAGTAGAGGTAAGCGTAGCAGCAGAGTCAATGCTTGCAGGATCTTTGAGAATGAGTGACACAACAGTAGATACCTCAAACGGCGGTCAGCTCTCAGGCGGCAGCCGCGGTGAGTGGGGTAACCTTTGGAATTAAAAATTAATGGCGAGGAATTTTCCTCGCCATTAATTTTTAATCGCTCTCACTTGTAGCGAAAGGTCGCGGGCAGCGTGGTGAAAGTCACGCCCCGCGGGTCGCTAAAAACAAGTGAGGGCAATTAAACAAAAGCAATGCTTGTAGCGAAAGGTCGCGGGCAGCGTGGTGAAAGTCACGCACCGCGGGTCGCGAAAAACAAGTGAGGGCAATTAAACAAAAGCAATGCTTGTAGCGAAAGGTCGCGCGTAGCATGGACATTGGTCATGCCGCGCGGGATGCGAAAAGGCGGCTTTGTCAATTTTTATATTAACATGAGTTCAATTAGAACTCACTATAAGTTAATGGCGAGGCGTTTGTCTCGTCATTAACTTATAGTATTAATGCCCGCAAGGGGGCGGCAGCAATGGGCTGCTGTGAAATTTGTGTAGATATATTTTGTTCTACAATCGTTTTTATATATATTTGCACCGCGTAAAAATACGCGGTGTATCTCGTAAAATGTAATGATATGTATAAAAGGGCTGAATATCAAATAATTAAATCTAGGCTTGAAGAGGGTAGAAGATTCATTCAAGTGGTGATGGGTGCTCGTCAGATTGGCAAATCTACGGTTGTAAAGCAAGTTCTGAAGGATATTGATATTCCTTTCCAGTTCTTTTCGGCCGATAATGTTCCGGCAACCAATACCGCATGGGTGTCTGATTGTTGGGCTGCTGTACGCAGTCTAAAAGAGAGCAAAGGGTGGGATTGTGTAATACTTGTCATTGACGAGATACAGAAAATAGCCAATTGGAGTGAGGCTGTGAAAAAGGAATGGGATGCAGATACCTTTAATGACCTTAATATAAAGGTACTTCTTCTTGGTAGTAGTAGGGTGTTGCTTGAAAGGGGATTGTCGGAATCTTTGGCCGGGCGTTTTGAGGAGATACGTATGACTCATTGGACTTACAATGAGATGAAGGAGTGTTTTGGCATGACGCTTGACCAATATGTGTTTTATGGTGGATATCCAGGTGCAGCGACTTTGCTTGATGATAATGACCGTTTCGAACAATATATACAGTCTTCTATTATTGATGCGACCATCAACAAGGATATTTTGATGGATACTCCAATTGGAAAACCTGCGTTGCTAAAACAGACATTTGAATTGGGTGCTGCGTATTCGGGTAATTTGTTGTCATTGAACAAGATGTTGGGGGCGTTGCAGGACTCGGGGAATACATCTACGCTGGCTGGGTATGTTAATCTGTTGAATGACAGTGGACTGCTTTGCGGCTTGCAGAAGTATAGCGTTGATATGTCGAGGAGGCGTGCAAGTATACCTAAATTCCAGGTATACAATAATGCGTTGAAGATGGTATATACTCCGCTGGCTTTTGAACAGGCGATTCTCGACCGCAAGGCATGGGGGCATATATTTGAATCGGCAATAGGTGCATACTTGGTAAGCCAGGCATTTGTTCATCGTTTTGAGGTTTACTATTGGAGAGAACGTAACGATGAAGTTGATTTTATATTACACAAGAAAGGCTCTCTTGTCGCTATTGAGGTTAAGAGTAACGCCGAGAAATCTACGCGGGGTTTAGAGCGGTTCAAGCATTTGTATAGCCCTAAAAAGTCTTTTATTATAGGTGACGGTGGCGTGGGTGTTGAAGAATTCTTTTCAATGGATTTGAATAAATTATTTTAACACAGGAGCCCGCAGGGGTAATAAGACCTACAATGCATTTGCTTGCCCGGCGGCAAGCGCCCGGCTGACGCAGCCAATGCTCAAAAGGCCCGTAAGGGCTAAAAGGGCTAAAAGGCCTACAATGCATTTGCTTGCCCGGCGGCAAGCGTGCTGTGATTTAAAGCCTAAAAGGGCGGTAAGGGCATTAAGGGCTACAAGGCGGTTGCCCTGACGGGCAATACTTGCCTGACGACAAGCTTCTTCTACTTTTCCTTTTGGCCTTTTTGGCCTTTGCAATATTTTGCATTGCATTACTTTGCATTGCTTTGCCTTTTCTCTCCTTTTTTGCCCTTTTATAAGCTAAATAGCGAAAAAACTCCTACATAATTTGCAATTCGCTTTGTCATGCTTTAATTTTGCTTAAAACGTTGCAAGCAATGGAAAGTAAGGGCTTTATAAGGCAAAAAGGTAACTACAAGGATTTGCTGTGTTATAAGAAGGCGGTTTGTGTCTATGATGTAACTTACTATTTTGCTCATAAATATCTGCAAAAAGGTGACAGGACCATTGATCAGATGGTGCAGGCCGCCCGTTCGGGAAAACAGAATATTGTTGAAGGCTGTGCTGCGTCAACAACTTCGGCCGAGAGCGAGATAAAGCTGCTAAATGTGGCAAAGGCAAGCCTGCAGGAGTTGCTCGAGGATTACAAGGACTACCTCAGGGTGCGAGGCTTGCAGCAGTGGAGTGATGATTGTGAAAAGCACGAGCAGGCGCGTCGTGCCTGTGCTGCGCACAATGAACCTGGATATTACAGCGAGGCAATAAAAGAGCGCTCCGATGAGACAATTGCCAATATTGCCATCATTCTTATCAAGCAAACTGATTATCTGCTTAAACATTACTTTGACCGCATAAAACAGGACTTCTTGGAGAACGGCGGTATAAGGGAGGAAATGACAAGAGGACGCTTGCAATGGAGAAAAGAGAACGGTAACAAGTAACGTTAAAATGCCTTTTTGCTTTTAAAGTCCTTTTGGCCTTTATGCGCGAACTTGCCAGCCCCTTTTAACCTTTAAAGCCCTTTTGGCCTTTATAGGCCTTTGCTTTGTCGCACTGCAGTCTCTTTTATCTTTTTTGCCCTTTTCTCACACTTTGCCGCTATTGCATATTTTGAAATGAATAATTATCTTTGCAAAATAGAGTATTATGGGCGTAGTACCGTAGTATATTTTAATGTGTATAAATAAAAAAAGAAAAAGGATATGATTAAGATTTCATTTAATGGCGAGGTACGTGAGTTTGCCGCTGAGGGCAAATCGTACATCGAACTGCTGTCGGCTGTGGATCCAAAGTTGCTCAGCAGCTATGTGGCTGTGAAGGATGGCGAGAATGTCATTGATTTGCGCGATGTTCCTGCCGACGGTGCTTGTGTTGAGCTTGTGGGCTTGGAGTCAAAGGAGGCGTTGAGCGTTCTGCGCCACACTACAACACACGTTATGGCTCAGGCTGTGAAGCATCTGTTCCCCGAGGCAAAGCTCACAATTGGCCCGGCAACAGAGACCGGTTTCTTCTATGACTTTGAGTGTACTCCTTTCACCAAGGAGAACCTTGATGCCATCGAGAAGGAGATGAAGAAGATTATCAAGCAGAGCCCACGCATTGAGCGCAAGGAGTTGAGCCGCGAGGAGGCTGTTGAGTTGATGAAGTCAAAGGGCGAGACATACAAACTGGAGCCCATTGACGCTATCCCCGAGGGTGAGCGCATTACTGTTTATTCACAGGATGACTTTGTTGACCTTTGCATGGGACCTCACTTGTTGAATACACGTCTCATCAAGGGCTTCAAGCTGCTCTCTTCGTCTACAACATACTGGCGTGGTGACAAGAACAACCCTTCTTTGTCACGTATCTATGGTACAGCGTTCTTTACCAAGGAGGAATGCGAGGCTTATCTTGCACACCTTGAGCACATAAAGAACATTGACCACAACAAGATTGGTCGCGAGATGGAGCTGTTTACAACTGTTGATGTCATTGGCCAGGGCTTGCCTTTGCTCATGCCAAAGGGCGCAAAGATTGTGCAGACTCTGCAGCGCTGGATTGAGGACCTCGAGGATAACGAGTGGGGCTACATCCGTACCAAGACTCCTTTGATGGCAAAGAGCGACCTTTACAAGATTTCGGGTCACTGGGATCACTACAAGGATGGTATGTTTGTTCTCGGCGACGAGGAGAATGACAAGGAGGTATTTGCGTTGCGCCCAATGACATGTCCGTTCCAGTACTATGTATACAAGGCTACACACCACTCGTACCGCGACCTGCCTTTGCGTTACAGCGAGACATCTACACTGTTCCGTAACGAGGATTCGGGCGAGATGCACGGCCTTACACGTGTGCGCCAGTTCACCATCAGCGAGGGACACCTCATTGTGCGCCCCGACCAGATGGTCGAGGAGTTCAAGAAGTGTCTTGCGCTTGCAAAGCACGTGATGGAGACTCTTGGCTTGCAGAACGATGTTACATACGTGCTGGCGAAGTGGAACCCCGAGAACCGCGCGAAGTACATTGGTGATGCCCAGGTGTGGGAGGAGACACAGGAGCACATACGCCAGATGCTCAAGGAGCTTGAGATTCCTTTCATTGAGGAGGTTGGCGGTGCTGCCTTCTATGGTCCAAAGGTGGATATCAATGCAAAGAACGTATATGGCAAGGAGGATACAATGATTACCGTTCAGTGGGATCCATTGCTTGCCGAGCAGTTCGACATGTACTATGTTGACCAGAACGGTGAGAAGGTGCGTCCTTACATCATTCACCGCACAAGTATGGGTTGCTATGAGCGTACTCTTGCTTGGTTGATTGAGAAGTATGAGGGCAAGTTCCCTACATGGTTGTGCCCCGAGCAGGTACGTATCCTGCCAATCTCGGAGAAGTATGGCGACTATGCCTATGAGGTGGCTGCCGAGCTGAAGAAGAACGGTGTGCTTGTGCATGTCGACAACCGCTCGGAGAAAATCGGTTACAAGATTCGCGATGCACGTAACAACCGCGTGCCTTATATGTTGGTTCTTGGCCAGCAGGAGGAGGCCGACCGCACTGTTGCAGTGCGCAGCCGCTTTGCCGGTGACGAGGGCGTGAAGCCAATTGCCGAGTTTGTACAGGCTATCTGCGAGGAAATACGCACCAAGACCATCCGCAAGATTGAGGTTGAAGAGGCAAAGGCCTAAAGGGGCAAAAAGGCCATTGAGGGCTACAAGGATTCTTCGCTTATGATATTTGCCCGGTTCGCCATACGGCGAACCGGGCAAAACTGCCTTTTTGCCTTTAAAGCCCTTTAATGCCCCCTTTCCCCTTTAAAAAACCATAAAAAAGTGAACTTTGTGGCAATATAGCTTGTTTGCTTGAAAAAACATTGTTATGTTTGCATACGGTTTTGCTGTACCGATTGACTGGGAAACTCATCAATTATTATCGAAAACCGAGTTAAGCTCTTATATATATGTCTAATGGCGGGCCGCGCCTTCGGGTAGTTTTTAGAACCGGCGG
>JAZRGF010000057.1:0-13749 GCA_045644005.1 Bacteroidaceae bacterium
AATGTTGACTACACCACCTGCGATATTGCCAAACGCATTATGGCGGCCGAGGAGGAGCATGAGCAGGACTTGCAGGACCTGCAGCGCGATGTTGAGTGGATGCTCAAGGAGGTGAGTATAAAATGCTGATGCAGCAGGAAAAGCAATATACAAAAATGCGGAGCAACCTTGGTTTAAGGTTGCTCCGCATTTTTCACCTGTAGGTTACTCTTCGTCGAGATATCGCTTCGCTAGGGCTCCGAACTCCTCGATGCGGCGGTCGCGCAGGAATGGCCACCATTGGCGCACTGTCTCACTGCGTTTGAGGCTCACCTCAATGACCTCGCACTGCTCTTGCTCGCCAAAATCGGCAATAAATTCACCCTGTGGGCCGGCAACGAAACTGTGTCCCCAGAACTGTATGCCGTTTGTCATTCCCGATGGGTCGGGCTCATGTCCACAACGGTTCACTGCAATTACAGGCAGACCGTTTGCGACAGCATGGCCGCGCTGCACTGTCTGCCAAGCACCAAGCTGACGTGCTTTCTCCTCGGGTGTGTCGCTGCTCTCCCAACCGATGGCAGTGGGGTATATGAGCAGGTCGGCGCCACGCAGTGCCATTAGACGTGCACCCTCGGGGTACCACTGGTCCCAACATACCTGCACGCCAAGCATGCCGAGCGATGTGCGTATGGGGCGGAAGCCTATGTCGCCGGGAGTGAAGTAGAACTTCTCGTAATAGGCGGGGTCATCGGGGATGTGCATCTTGCGGTATTTGCCGGCAATGCTGCCATCCTTCTCAAAGACAACGGCCGTGTTGTGGTAAAGGCCTTTTGCACGTGCCTCAAAGAGCGATGTCACGATTACCACGCCGCACTCAGCAGCCAACTTGCCATAGAATTCGGTTGAAGGACCGGGGATTGGCTCTGCGTATGAGAAATTCTCTGTAGATTCCACCTGGCAGAAGTAGAGCGAGTTGTGCAGCTCCTGGAGCACAACAAGCTGTGCGCCCTTTGCTGCAACCTCGCGTATGCAGGCAGCCAGTTTATTCTTGTTCGCCTCAACATCGGCGCCGATGCTTTGCTGTATTATTCCAACTTTTATAGTATCCATCTCAATATCTCTTTTAATGTTATCTACCTTTGGGGTACTGCATTGTAACACAGTGCAGTGAACCATGTTGCTTTATGAGCGCACGGCAATCAATGCCCACAATCTCCAGACCGGGGAATGCAGCCTTGAGCACCTCTGCTGCGCGTGCATCATTGTCGGGCTGTGCATATGTGGGGTAGAGCACCGCCTTGTTGACGACAAGGAAGTTTGCATATGTTGCAGGCAGGCGCTCGCCGTCCTCGTCATGGATGGGCGATGGCGATGGCAGTGCAAGCATGCGGTATGGTTCGCCTGTTGCGGTGCGCAGACGCGCAATCTGCTTCTCCATCTCTACAAGGTCGCTGTACTGCTCGTCGCTCTCGTCGGTGCATTGCATATATACAATGGTGTCATTGGGGGCAAGACGTGCCACAGTGTCCACATGTCCGTCGGTGTCATCACCAATGAGATTGCCATAATCGAGCCAAAGAATGCGCTCGGCATGGAGCATTCTCAGCAGGCATTTCTCGATATCCTCCTTTTCCATAGGCTGGTTGCGGTGTGGCGCAAGCAGACACTGGCTTGTGGTGAGGATAGTTCCCTTGCCGTCGCTCTCAATTGAGCCGCCTTCGAGCACAAAGCTTGTGCAGTCCTCATATTCGCCCTTCACAATGCCGGCATCGTAGAGCTTGCCGTTGATGGCATTGTCGAGCGAAGCCTCGAATTTGCGTCCCCAGCCATTGAAGCAGAAGTCGACATAGTGGGGCACATTGCTGCCAAGCAGTGTGATGAAGCCATGATCGCGCGCCCAAGTGTCATTGGTATCGCACTCAAAGAAAGTGATGTTGCCTGTGGCTACATTGTTCTTTGTGAGTGTGGCACGCACCTTTTCAACATCGGGTGCTACAATGAGAAGATTCTCGCGCTCACTGATGGCTGCCGCCAGTTTTACGTAGCAAGCCTCCACCTCGTCGAGCATGTAGTGCCAATCGGTTTTTTCATGTGGCCAAGTGAGCTGCACCATCTGCTGGACATGCCACTCGGCAGGCATATATAGCTGTTGTTTTTGCTGTTCTATCATTATACTTTACGTTTACGGTCAAAAAACGGGTTCTTTGAACTTGCACTCACGGGAATGCCTATGATGTAGTTGCACTGTGGCATCCAACCTAGTTTGAGGGCTGCATAGCCCACAGAGTACATCACGCGGGTATCGAGTCTGAGGTCGGCTGCTGTTGCACAGGCCGAACCCACAGCGATACCCACATCAATGGTGTTCATTGCACAAGGAACACCGGGTGTGCGCTCGCCACACGTGGGGTAACCGCAGTAGCCGCAGTTGAGGCACATTGCCTCCTCGCGTGAACCAATGAGCACCACAGCCTCGGCCGACTGTATGTTGTCGGCATCGCGCATGAGTCCACCACGGCCCATATCCTCGCCCATCTTGTGAAGCGCATTGCTCAATGCCATAATATCCTCGCCGGTTATCATCATTACCTCAATGATGTCTACACCTTTTGCCTTGGGGGCTGTGCGCGCAGCGGTCATCATCTGCTTTGCGCACTCTATAACGTGTCCGTTACGAACATCCCTTTCATTATATACCATAGATAAAGACGTTGTTCTTTTTGTACTATTATTTTGCGAAGATAGTGAATATATTTGTATTAAAATGCGCTGGCATAAGAAAAATATTCCAAACTTTCGGATGTAAATGGCCTCAAATGTTTTAAATCTTTAATCCATTTGTTTACCTTTGTGCGGAACAAAATAAACAAACCTTAATAAATTTTATATGAAACGTCTATTTTTAATGTTGGTTGCAACGATAGTTGCGCTGACAACATTCGCACAGACAGTGCTGCCTGTAGACCCGAATGTAAGGATAGGAAAGCTGGAGAACGGCCTTACCTATTACATCCGCCACAATGCGCAGCCCGCACAGCGTGCCGAGTTCTACCTGGCGACAAATGTAGGTGCTTTCCAGGAAGACGATGACCAGGACGGTCTTGCCCACTTCCTTGAGCACACGTGTTACAACGGTACAAACAACTTCCCCGACAAGAAACTGCTTGAGTATCTGCAGAGTATCGGCGCCGAGTTCGGCCGCAACATCAACGCATCTACCGGCTTTGAGCAGACACAGTACATGCTCAACAACATCCCCATCATCCGCGAGGGTATCATTGACTCATGTCTGCTTGTTCTGCACGACTATGCACACTATGTAACCTGTGACCCCGAGGAGATTGATGCCGAGCGTGGTGTTATCCTTGAGGAGCGACGTTCACGCCGCGATGCCAACTGGAGAGTTTTCGAGCGCCTGTTGCCATACTACTATGGCGATACAAAGATGGCGCGCCGCACCCTCATCGGTGGCGAGGAACAGCTCAAGACATTCAAATACGAGAGCCTCACTAATTTCTACCGCAAATGGTACAACCCCGACATGCAGGCTGTTATTGTAGTAGGTGACTTTGACGTTGACTTGATGGAGCAGAAGATAAAGAAGACATTCAGCTCTATACCGGCACCCGTTGAGCCAACTGTCAAGCCAATCATTCCAATCCCTGGTAATGAGGATCCTATTGTAGCAATCGTCACCGACCCCGAGGCTACAAGTTCTTCAATCCAGCTCATATGGAAGGGCGAAGCATTGCCAAAGGAATTTGCATCTACCGATGTGGCTTTCATGACAGATATGATAAAGATGATTATCAGCGACGCATTCGCAGAGCGCATGGAGGCTATCACCGCATCATCGACAGCGCCATTCCTCAATGGCGGAATGTACGTTTCACAATTTGTTGAGGGCACAGACGCTGTGATGTCAGAAGTTACATTCAAGGATGGCGAATACAAGGCTGCACTTGAGGCATTCTACACAGAGATTGAGAGAATCAAGCGCTATGGCATTACAGAGAGCGAGCTTGAGCGCGCAAAGATGGAGCTTATAAGCAGTGCCGAGAGAGGAGTGGAAGCTGCCCCCACACGCAAGAGCCCACAGTTGGTTTATCCAATCCTCAACCACTTCTTCCATAACAACTATATGCTTGAGCCCGAGGTGGAGCTGCAGCTTGTACAGGCTATCTGTGCACAGTTGCCGGCAATGGTGTTCCAGCAGATTATCCAGCAGTTGATTACCGATGAGAATATGGTAATTGCATACACAGCGCCCGAGCGCGAAGGACTTGCACACCCTACAGAAGCCGAGTTGCTCGCTATTATCGAGCAGGTTAAGGCAAGCGAGATTGCCGCACCTGTAGAGGAGACTTCAAACGAACCTTTGCTTGATGCCAATGCAATTAAGGCAGGCAAGATTAAGAAAGAGAAGGAGAGCGCATACGGTGCTACCGAGTGGACATTGAGCAATGGTGTAAAAGTTGTCTACTTGCCAACTGAACACAAGAACGACGAGGTACAGGTGCGTGTAGTAATGAACGGTGGCCGTTCTCTCATTGAAACTGCCGAGCTCCCATCCTTTGATGATAATGTATGGACATTGTACAGCATGAACCGCGGTCTTTCAAAGTTCAGCGGTGTGCAGTTGAAGAAAATGCTCACAGGCAAAAATGTATATTGCGACCTCAATATCGAGAAGACACGCCACGGTGTCAATGTAGTTTCAACACCAAAGGATCTTGAGACTGCAATGCAATTGCTATATCTTAACATCACCGAGCCACGTTTTGACAACGAGGAGTTCCTTATTGGCATCAACCAGATAAAGGCCGTTCTTCCAAACCTTGAGAAGATGCCACAGCTCAAGCTCCAGAAACTTATCATGGAGACTCTCTATGGCGGCCATGAGCGTATGCTCACCATTAACAGCGAGGTTGTAGAGAAAGCGAATATCGCCGATTTTGAGAAGGCAAGCCGCCGCCTCTTCGGCATTGTTGCAGGTGCTACGGTATATGTTGTAGGTAATGTTGACGCCGAGACATTGAAGCCTCTTGTAACAAAGTACATTGCTTCATTGCCCGGAGGCAAGAAGGGTAGCAAGCTCATTGACCGAAAGGAGGATATTGTAAAGGGCAACATCGTCAAGAGTGAAGTTATGGCAATGGAGACTCCAAAGAGCACTGTACTCCAGGTATACACTGCCAATACTCCTTACAGCATAAAGAACGAGGTGCTGCTAGACATTGCAAAGCTTTATCTTGATATGGTGTACGTTGAGACACTGCGCGAGAGCGAGGGTGGTACTTACGGTGCAAGCGTTGCTACTGTATGTGGTCGCGAACCAAAGAATGTAGCAGTTCTGCAGGTAGCGTTCGAAACCAACCCCGAGAGCGCCGAGAAGCTTGCAAAACTTGCTGTTGACGGCGTGCAAAAACTTATTGCAGAGGGTATCCCTGCCGACAAGTTTGATATGATTATCAAGAACGTGCAGAAGAACATTCCACAGGACAGAATAAGCAATGGCTATTGGAGCAGTGTGCTGCAGAAGTATGTTGAGTTCGGCGACAAATATGACAGCGAGTACGAGAACGCTGTGAATGCAGCGACACCGGAGGCTGTTGTGGAGGCGGTGAAGAAACTTGTCGATGCCGACAACTTCATCCAGTTGATTGTTTCGCCCGAAGAATGATATTCCAAGCCCATAAACTTTAAGAGGGTAACCCAAAAGCCCACTTTTAGAACTAACACCCCCTGTCAGAGCATTCCGACAGAGGGTGTTTCTCTTTGCAAATAACTTTTGGTAGCTTTCTTTTTATAATATCCGGTATAGCAAAGCAAACTGGTTTTCACTCGTTTGCACAAGCTTTAACCGCACTCCGTGCGATTGAACCTGCTTTCGCTCGCTGTGAAAGTTCAAATAAATTTGACTTTCGCTCGCTTATTCGCAGCTTTCCCCTTTCACCTTTCCCCTTTAACCGCACTTTGTGCGATTGAACCTGCTCCCGCTCGGCAGAGTAAAAGTGAACTTTTCCTCTGTTCTCGCTTACCCGCAGCTTTCACCTTTCCGATTTCACCTTTCCGTTTATATTACCCCACGCCTAAGTCGCTGTTCTCCACGAGAACCTCAATCTGCTCATCATCCTTCAAAATAGGGTAGAGTTCCTTTACAAACCATGCAGCAAGCTCCTTATCTCTTTTTACAGCAGTGGTGTTGTTGCAGAAGAGGTTTACGCTGAAATACTCGAAATACTTTTTTGCAGTGGCAATATCGCTCATAATTCGCTCTTTTGTGTCACCTTCGGTACAGCACAGCAGGCATACACCTTTGAAATGTTTTGCCACATCGGCAGCTGTAACGTTTGCAGGGATTCCTTTTGCCCAACTTGAGCGCAGGGTTGAATCGAAACTTTCCACGCCGCAACGGAATTTTACCATAGCGGGCGCAAACTGCGCGGCAAACTTCTCAAGACGGTTACGGTACATATAATGTGCCTCGAACCATATTGTCTTTATTCCCTTTGCTATGACAACTTCCTTTATCATGTTGACAGTTTCGGTATCAAGTTCCATGGCAGAGCCCGAATTGATTATATCAATCACGCCACACTCGCCTGTAACCTGTTCCAATACCTTGCGGTTTGTTTCAAACGGCGAATCGCTTGCATCGTCATAATAGTCGCAGAAGGTGCATTTTTTCCAACGGCAACCGGTTCCTTGCAACAGCAGGAACTCGCGTGGGAACTTCTCGGTAATAAGTGAATAGCGCTGCATGTTATCTCCTGCGTGTCAAGCGTTTTATTCCATGGATTACAGCATAAGCCATAGGGGTGCCGAAGAGAGCCTCTATGGAGAGTTTTGAGAAGTACTGGAAGATTATCATCATCAACAGGTCGCGTGCCGACACAACACCGGCGAATGCAATTAGCACGAATGGCAATGAATCGAAAATGTATGCCACAGCAGAGCTGCCTATTGTACGCACCCACAAGTGGCGGCCACGTGTCTTCAGTTTTATTCTCTCCATGAGCCATGCATTCGATAGCTCGCCAAGCAAGAAGCCTACCAATGAAGCCAGGACTATGCGCGGAACATAGGAGAACATGGAGTTATACACAGCTTCGGTCTCGGCAAGATAGTCGGGTGACGGCAACCACACACCTATTTGTGTACACACGACAAGGAGGATGTTGCACAGCAGGGTGAGCCATATGACCTTGCGCGCTGTGCGGTAGCCCCACACCTCGGTGAGCACGTCGCCAAGCATATATGCAAAGGGGAATGTTATTGTACCAGCATCAAAATAGAAGAGATTGAACAGACCGATTACTTTTACGGCCATGATGTTCGATACCAAATAGAGTGTTACGAACACTGCTGTAACAGCCATTAATGCAGACTGGCTGTTGATTCGGTTTTTGAAAGGGTTTTCCGATACCTTATCCATAATTTGATTTTTTACGCTTCGCAAAACAGGGAAAGAGTAGTGGAAGCAAATGTTCAGTTACAAAAAAAGGAGTTCGTTAGAACTCCTTTGTGACCTCGACAGGATTCAAACCTGTAACCTTCTGATCCGTAGTCAGATGCTCTATTCAGTTGAGCTACGAGGCCGTTTTTGTTGTCGTCAACCGTGTTGTTTTCGTTTGACATTGCAAAGGTACTGCTTTTTTTTATACCTGCAAATTTTTTAGAAACTTTTTTTCAAAAAAAAGTGCATTTTTTTATTCCAGGAACCGTTCGTTGAACATGAACCACCCGACGGAGATACCAAAATTCACACGTTTAGGGCTTGAACTATAATAATTTACGAACGCACTGGCCGAAATATTGGAAAATTGCGCAACAAAGGTCAAATCTGCAATGTATTGGAAATCGTTGAAACGTTTTTTGCTATAATAGGCCGTTCCGTTACTGTTTTCGTAAATTTTGCGATAGGGGACGAATGCATAGAACCCCGGACGCACTTGCAGATAATTGTTCAACTTGAATATTGGAATTATGCCGCCGGCAACAAACTGGTTTGCCCTGAACTTGGGGTCGTAGCTGAAAATACTGTTCTGCGTTGGAGTGAAGGCTGCCGCCTGCATCATTGTTGCCTGGTATGTCTTCGACAGTCTTCGTGTAGAATAGAACAGCTGTGCATAAGTTCCAAGTGTAAAAAGATCGCTGAGGCAGAAATTGTCGCGACGGATGTAACTTATCTGCAGCCATGAGAGGATTTGCTCGTTATTGCCCACGTTGACATAACCGTCATACTTCTCCTTGCCCACAACAAACTGCGCAATGAGCGTCTCATGCATACCTTCGGTGGGGAATACCTTTTTGTTCAGGGTGTTTCCCTCGAACCTTATCGAACCGTTAAAGAGTGTCGACTCGTTACTGTCGAACCTTGGGTCGTTGAGGTTTATTACGCTCGACTGTATATATTCATCCTTTATATTGCCTATACCAATTCCAATCTCTGCCTTCCGGCGGTTGAGGAATGGGAACATCACCTTCATCTTTGCAAAGTATTCGCGCTGGTGGTTCAAGGCTACAAGCTTTTCATTGGAGAAAAGGTAGTCCATATTATAATAGTCGATTGTGGAGTATGCGCCAACGAATTTCAGCGAAATTGGCAGCGAGGTATGGAAGTCGACACGGCCCGATAGCTGTACATTATTATATACCTTGCCAAAATGTCCGTCGAGCACAAATTCCTTCGAATGGTTCTTGAGCGTGCGATAGTGTAGGCCAAAGTAAATCTGGTTCGAAATACTTGTAGAGACGGCTGCTCCCATCTTCAAAGTGAAATGCGGGTTCAGTGTCACATCAAGGTGTAGGGTATATGCGCTGTCCTGCTCATTGTAGACAGCATGTGGGATTATATCCTCTATCATCTCGCCCGACAGCAGACTGTAGAAACCACGCCTGCATCCCTCGAGGGTAAATCTCTGTCCACGTTTGTAGAACTCGCCGACTATTGTTTTCTCCTGATCCTTATCCACTCCGTGGACAACAACGCTGTCGAAGACCAGTTCCGGAACACGCGCCTTGAAGTCGCGACGCTTGGCTGCAAGAATTTCGGTATTCTCACGACGTCTCACACGTTGTTTTATAGAGTCGGCAAACTCCAGAGCATATTCATAGCCAGTCTGTGTTACGCTATTTATCTTTTGGAAATCAAGCAGATTTACACCCTTAATCTGCATATCAATCAGGATGCCTTTATCTTCGGGCACGGTGTAGTCACTACGTCCCATGATAAGATTCTCGGCCTGGCTCATGACATCACGTGCGTCGGGCATTATGGGTGTGCTGCTTACCACACTACCTATTATAATATCAGGGGCAAAATCCTGCTCCATGACATCGCGCGGAAAGTTATTGTAGAGACCGCCGTCATAGAGCAACACGCTGTCAACCTTTATGGGCTTGAAGAAGAACGGATAGCTCATTGAAGCGCGCACGGCATCGCCAAGGTCGCCGCGTGAGAATACCACTTGCTGTTTGTTATATGCATCGGCCGCTACACAGCGGAACGGGACCATCAGCTTGTCAAAGTCATTACCGCATGCAGCCGTGTGACCGGCAAATATCTCCATGAAACCAAGATTCATCGGAGCCGATTTTACCAGATGGGCCGACGGCTTGACAATGTACAGCGAGTCCTTAAGGTCAAAGTGGAGGCTTACCAGGTCCGGGACATCCTTATTCTTCTTGAAGTAGAACATGTAGTCTTGGTTCATTGTACCGGTGTACCAACGTTGGAAATCCTCGGTTTTCATCAGCTCGATCATCTCATCGGGGGTATAACCCATAGAGTAGAGGGCTGCAACAATGGCACCCATCGAAGTTCCGGCAACGTAATCAATTGGAATGTTGTTCTCCTCGAGCATCCTTATTACACCGATGTGTGCCAATCCACGTGCGCCGCCACCGCTCATCACAAGACCTACCTTCTGCGCACAGAGCACCGAAGGAAGCAATAGAAACAGAATAATGCATTGCAATGTGCGTCTCATTGTTACGGATGATTGTCAAAGACAAATTTAGTCATTAATTTTATAAAACAATGTGCTTTATTGAAGAGTTTAGTTTTCTTTTAACAGTCAATTGCGGAAAATGTTTTTATTCACATCCATGATACCACATATTACACATTCGACCCCTCGATTGAGGAGCCGAATTATCCGCTAATGTCCCGAATGCCCGCAAATACGTCCCTCGAGTACCACGTCCGAAACCGTCACCATTAGCCTGGATTTTCCATGTGTATTTTCAATTATTCAAATATCAGCTTGCCGAACTGTTCGGGGCGGTGAAAACTGGGGCCCTCCCACTCAATAGGGTTCCATGACAGGAAGTGTGGGGTGGGGAGCTCGTCGCCGCACTTGTAGAAGTTGGCAGTCATCTCCTTTTTGTCGAACGACTCGACACCGCTACGGAACAGGGCAGTTGCGGGAATCACCTCAATGACACTCCACGAATGTTCTCCCATGCGCAACCCGAATGGTTCTGTACCAAGTGATGGGGTGCGTTCCACACTGTCGAGCACCGCCTTGCCTGCAGCCTCTTTTGGTTCACCAGCCGGATGCCATGCAAGCAACAGCTTGCCGGTACAGGTGCACTCGAAATTGTAGTAGTCGAGGTTGCCCTCGGGCGAGACAAAGAACTCTACGCAGGGGTCGGTCCATGTACGTCCCTGGTCTTCAGTTACTGCAGCTTTTATATCGTTCTCGGTAACAAGGAATTTGATATAGAGACGTTCTCCGTCATGAAACAGCTTGAATGCAGCCACAGGGGTATATGGATACTCGGCAGGCCAGTTGCAGCAATCAATCAAGTGTTGTGGCAATGTTTCGAATACTCTTTCTAAATCGCCCACAGGAACTATCTTGGGCACGTTTATTGTCTTCATGATATTGGGGTTGTTATAAGTTGTTATGCGAAGATAGTCAAAAAAGTATCATTTCATTGTCATTGGAAGAGTATTTTTTGCCTTTATTGACAGGAATCGTTATTTCCGATAGTTGTTATCGCAAAAAATGATAAATAAATAGTGTAAAAATAAATTATAGGTTGTAATTTTGTGCAAATTTTTGGAAAGTAGAGAACAGACACAAATAATACTCATTAAATAATTATCAACTATGTTCAAAAATTTCCCGGGATACAAGCTTTTGGAAAAAATCCAGAAGAGCAATTCCCACAAGAGAGAGAGAAAATTGCCTATCAATGCCATCAAGCTGATTTTCATTGTTGCGATAACATCTGTTATTGCACTTTTGCCAACTGAGTCGTTCGGCATCGAGGGCTTGACAGTAATCCACCAGCGAATCATCTCATTGTTTGTGTTCGCAGCACTCATGTGGCTCACTGAGGCTATGCCTTCATGGGTAACATCAATGATTGTGGTTACCGTTATGTTGCTCACCATTTCAACAAGTGCTTTCAACTTCCTCCGTCCCGAGGACGGTGCCGGTCTGGTACCATTCAAGAGCATTATGGCTTGTTTCGCTAACCCCACAATCATGCTCTTCATCGGTGGTTTTGTGCTTGCAATCGGTTTGACAAAGGTTAAGCTCGACGTTGCTCTTGCACGCGTTCTGTTGAAGCCTTTCGGTACACGTTCAGAGGTTGTATTGCTCGGATTCATTCTTGTGACAGCTATTTTCTCGGCATTCGTGAGCAACACTGCAACAGCAGCCATGATGCTTGCGTTCCTTACACCGGTATTGAAATCATTG
The DNA here is from genome assembly GCA_045644005.1 of Bacteroidaceae bacterium. GTDB lineage: Bacteria > Bacteroidota > Bacteroidia > Bacteroidales > Bacteroidaceae > HGM04593. Next base: position 11,703 of record JAZRGF010000057.1, read on the forward strand.
CCAGCCGACGGTAAAGGCCGCATTGCACTTGCGTTGGCTATTCCTGTAGGTGCAAACCTCGGTGGTATGATTACTCCTATCGGTACACCTCCAAACATGATTGCACTTGATTACCTCTCTTCACAGGGTATGGGCATCAGCTTTGTTGACTGGACAATAAAGATGGCTCCATTCGTAATTGTACTTCTTTTGCTCTCTTGGTTGCTTTTGCGCGTGCTTTTCCCATTCAAACAGAAGCACATCAAGATTGAGATTGAGGGTGACATCAAGTGGAACCGTCACACATGGTCAGTTGTTGCTGCGTTCGCTATCACAATCTTCATGTGGATGTTCGGTACAGACCTTTGGGGTGTTGATACAAACGTTGTGGCAATGATTCCTATTGCAATCTTCTGTGCTACAGGTATCCTCACACGCCGTGACCTCGAGGAAATCAACTGGAGCGTCCTGTGGATGGTAGCCGGTGGTTTCGCACTCGGTGTGGCATTGAACTACAAGGATGCAAGCTCTGTAAGCTTGAGCAGCCTTATCGTGAACACCGTTCCTTTCGACAACTTCTCACCACTTGTAGTGATGATTCTCGCAGGTATCATCTGCTTCGGTTTCTCAAACTTCATCTCTCACTCGGCAGCGACATCATTGCTCGTTCCTGTGCTTGGTGTGGTAGCCGGTGGTCTTGGTGCGTCACTCGAGCAGTACGGTGGTGCACAGGCAATGTTGGTTGGTATTGCAATTGCATCTTCAGTTTCAATGATTCTGCCAATCTCTACACCTCCTAACGCCATTGCTCACTCAACAGGTTTCATTGAGCAGAAGGATATGATGAAGGTTGGTATCATCATTGGCCTCATGGGTCTTGCACTCGGTTACGCAATGTTGATTTTCATTGGTTTCTGATTTCACTGCAAACTGACTTATAAATATTTCTGCTCCACATAACGCATTATGTGGAGCAGATTTCTTATATTCGCACCTGAAATAACAAAAGAGACAGGACAATGGAGTTGCGACAGCTGAAATATTTTGTAAAGAGCGCCGAATATCTCAATTTTTCGGTTGCTGCAAAACACCTGTACATTACTCAAAGTACATTGTCGCAGCAGATAAAGCAACTTGAGTACGAGCTCGGATTCGAGCTCTTCCTGCGCAATAGCAGGCACATATCGCTTACCGAGGCCGGCGAGGAGTTCCTGCCCTTTGCGCGCAAGACGATACAGGATGCCGAGGATGGCGTGCAGCGCCTCTATGACCTGCAACACGTGAAGACAGGAACGCTGAAGATTGGTGTTACTTATAGCCTGAGCACTGTGCTTACAGAGGGTGTCATATGCTTCTTGAGGGAGTTCCCTGGAATAAAGCTTGAAATCATATACAAGACTGTTGACGAGCTGCTTGAGCTGTTACGGGAACGTAAGGTGGATTTCATATTGTCGTACAAACCGTTATGCGATGCGCCCGACATTGATTCAATGTTGCTTTTCGAGAACACCCTTGCACTTGTGGTTGCAAAGGAACATCCCCTTGCCATGCGCAAGGACATCAAGCTCAAGGAACTTGAAAAGAAAACTCTTCTGCTCCCGTCAAAAGGTCTGCAGGCACGTACAATGCTCGACCGTCTCATGGAAAAAGATGGTGTCGAGCTCCATTCAAACCTTGAACTCAACGAGACCAATATCCTGTTACAGATGGTTGCAACAGGACATTATGCTACAATTCTCTCCACGTCGGCAGTCTTTGGAAAGACGCGTTTCAAGGCAATACCGCTCAACGAACCCGGGAACATAATGGAAGCCTCACTGCTCAGATTGAAGGATGCATATCAAAAGACCGCAGCAAAGGAGTTCATAAAAATTCTGCTTGAGACTGATGCCGTAAAACGCAGACTGATGAACATGTTTGAATAAAGACTAGGGACTATCCATAATTTTGTGTAAATAGAGATTACAGGGTTCAAAATACGAACTCTGTAATTTTTTATTTAATAACTTTGCAAACACACATTATTATGAAGAAAGAAGATCACAACGCAGTTCCCGATTCTGTATTG
>JAZRGF010000058.1:0-2974 GCA_045644005.1 Bacteroidaceae bacterium
ACAGTTCGGGATGGGTTGGAACCTCTACCTTTGGAACAAGAGTTGCGGTAAATATCCACGAATGCTCAAAAGCATCGGCATGTACGATGAGAATGTCATACTTAGATACAACCACACGGCATACAGTCGCAACAAGTTGGACTGGCTTGACTTAGCAGCAGTTGACAAGAGTGACAACAGGCTTGTTGTAATGTGTTACATAGGCACAAGACTTATATATTGGAGTAACAAACAAAAAAAATAACATATATGAAAAAGGTATTTATAACAGCCCTGATGCTTGCAATATCACTGACAAGCACAGCACAGAACGAGAATGAAAAGAAGAGTTCCGTAATTAAGAACGGAGACGAGACAACCTTCATCTACCCAGCCAAGGTTACCGTAAACAAAGGTGCAACAACCACAGTGAAGATAACAGGAGAGAACGATGGTGCAGAATACACGTATGACATAACAAGAGGTGAGAACACCGTCGCCTTATACAAGGAGACTGACACAAGTTGGGATTTCAGCATACCTTTCGTGAACACTAAAAACACTACTGCCGCCAAACAGCAACGTGGTAGTCTGGTCATTGACCCCACATTCGGTTTTGGTCTTATTGGTGCAACCGAGAAGAACAACAACGTAGACCTCTCATTCGGCAACGCATCGTTTGAATATATCCTTGACCGCATTGTCGGGTTTGAGTACATCCCCACACGTAAATCCAATGTAGGAGTGACGTTAGGACTCGACTGGCGTAACTACAAGATGATTGGCAATGGCAGATGGACAAAGGGGGGAGATAACGTTCTTGTCACCAACTACCCCGACGGTGCCGACATCGACTACTCACGGTTGAGAACGTTGAGTTTGACACTCTCATTCATGTACACATACAAATTCAACAGGATTGTGAACATGAAGCTAGGTCCGGTTGTAAGTTTCAACACCAGGGGAAACATAAAGACATGCTACACGCTGAACGGCGAATCGTTCAAGGAGAAAGAGAAAAACATCAACATTGTACCGGTGACCGTTGATTTCAGAGCAGAGCTGAATTTCAGTTTCGTAGGTTTGTATTTCAAATACTCGCCCTGCAATGTGCTTGACACGGATTTTGGACCGGCATTCAAACCCATGTCTGCCGGCCTTCAGTTCAGTTTCTGAGCAATATATGATGAATGGCGGTTTTGAACCGCCATTCATCATATATCAGCTTTCACATTTCAGCTTTCAGCTTTAACATCAATAACCTCAAGCACCCCTTCACCGGAAACCCTGAACCTCACATCACGCCCTGCAAACGGCATTCCATAGACCCTCTCCGGGTCATTGTGATACTGTGGGCGTGGGTCCAGTTCAAGCACCTTGCAAAGAGCCGAAAAGTCCTTATCACTGAAACATGTGCGCAGCTCAGTCGGGAAACGCACCTCAACCTTTTGCCAACGTTTTTCATCAACAAATCCGCTACGCACGCCCACATGTGCATCGGCATACTCCACATAAGGTTTTATATCGTATATTGGAGTACCGTCAACAAGGTCGGCACCTGCAACAACAAGCGCAAGCCCATCACGCCCATCCTCTACACCCAACAGGCGCACCGATGAAAGCCCGAGCGCATTGGGGCGGAACGGCGAACGCGTAGCAAACACCCCCACGTACTCATTGCCTCCAAGCAACGGCGGACGCACAAGCGCCGACCACTCACCCTCATTCTTGCCATTAAGCGAAAATTCCCAAATGAGCCACAGATAATCAAAGCCATCAATGCCACGCAAGGCATCGGCATTGGCATATTCCGGTTCAAAGACAATTAGCCCCACAAGCTCCGGCACAAGGCCACTCTGACGCGGCACGCCGAACTTTGTAGTCAGTTGCGAACGGTAATATGCAATAGGCTGAATCTCCATCATTGTTTCATTTAGCCACGAAGATAATAAAGCAACGCCTATCCGTTAACATTTTAAGACACAAATTTGCAGTTTATGATATTTTTTCCTTTTTTTGTAGGTTGGTAGACATGTGTATTCCAAAGCCAATGTCATTCCTGAGCACAGCGAAGGATTTCAATTACTGGCTGAAAATACATCAAAAAGAATTAACTAATAAACAGACATATTTATGGAAAAGATCATCGGCCTCATTGACGCCCCGTTCACCCCTTTCTATGAGAACGGCGAAGTGAATTACGAACCAATCCCAGCATATGCACAGATGCTTGCAAAGAACGGCATGAAGGGTGTATTCATCAACGGTTCATCGGGTGAGGGCTACATGCTCACCGAGGAGGAGCGCATCAAGCTTACCGAGGCTTGGGTGGCTGCAGCACCCGAGGGATTCAAGATTATTGTCCATGTGGGCAGCACATGTGTGAAGTCGAGCCGCAGAATGGCAGAGCATGCACAGAAAATGGGTGTATTCGGTATTGGTGCCATGGCACCTCCGTTCCCAAAGGTTGGCCGCGTTGAAGAGCTAGTGAAATATTGCGAGGAGATAGCATCGGCAGCACCCGAATTGCCATTCTACTTCTACCACATCCCAGCATTCAACGGCGCATTCCTTCCAATGGTCAAATTCCTTGAGGCAGTCGATGGCCGCATCCCCAACTTCGCGGGTATCAAATACACCTTTGAGAGCCTTTACGAGTACAACCAGTGCCGTCTCTACAAGAACGGCAAGTTCGACATGCTCCACGGCCAGGACGAGACCATCCTCCCCTGCCTTGCCATGGGTGGCGCACAGGGCGGTATCGGCGGTACAACCAACTACAACGGCAGCAACCTTGCCGGCATCATCGACGCATGGAACGCAGGCGACCTTGAGAAGGCACGCGAGTTGCAGAACTTCTCACAGGAGGTCATCAACGTCATCTGCCACTATCGCGGCAACATCGTTGGCGGCAAACGCATCATGAAACTCATTGGCCTTGACCTTGGCAAGAACCGCACTCCATTCCAGAACATGACCGACGAAGAAGAGGCTG
>JAZRGF010000059.1:0-1956 GCA_045644005.1 Bacteroidaceae bacterium
AGTAACGCAAATACTTAATACAAAATACAGCCGTGGTTCGTGTGTTCCCCTCGGGGAAAGGATGTATTTGCCATATATCTGCAATGAAGTGAGCTATATGTTCTACCATTTGCTCTTGTGTTAATTCTTGGTAGGAGAATCGTTTTTCTTTCTCAAAATCATGATTCAATGCTCCCACCAAGTCTGCTTTATGAGCATAACGCACGGTATCCCCTTCAAGCACGGGTTCTTTCTTGAAGATATTGTACTCTCGTATTTGTCCTGCGAATTTAAAAACATTGTGAAAAAGCTTTTTATGTATACCTACAAACCCCGCGGGACTGAATAAAAAGGACGGGTCGTTAAGTATCTCCGCAATGTTGGCAGCCACTTTATCTGCTTCATCAACGCCGGTGCCGCACAGCTCTTTATGCTCGGAATAGTATGTGGAGATTCGCTCCTTTGCTTGCTCCATGTTGAGCCTACCTTCAATATGGTGCTCTGCTACCTCCTTGAGATGTTCCGATACTTCCAGTCCATCTACTGCCTGCAAGCCGATTGATACATCCCACGAGAGGGCAAGCTCTGCGGCATCCGGCTCTGCGGCATATAAATATTGCTCATAAAATTCAGGGTATTCCATACAACTCATCCTTTCAACAGCAGAAACACAGCATACACCGTTTCGCGCTGATTGTCAAGCAAAATATGTCCTGTTACTTGTCCTGTTACTTGTCCTGTTACTTGTCCTGTTACTTGTCCTGTTACTTGTCCTGACGCTTACAGATTACACTTATTTAACATTTGACAAGATAACAGGTCATCGGTATACTCCACTTAGTAATAACTGCAACATTATCCCCAACTTCAAACGTATTCATTCATATGAAAAGACAACTTGTATGCTTCTTAACAATGATAATCACGCTGATTTTCTCTTCTTGCGTCCGCATCAGCAATTTGAGCATGCAAGTATGGGAACAGGGGCAGCAAGGTAAAGGCGTGTATTTGTTACCACAAGAAAATTGTGATATGACGCATGCATACAGAGTGCCTCAAGTATTTAAGGCAAATGACAAGCTGTATGTTAAGGGCATCAGAACAGAGATGTCACGACACACCCCATACAGCAATTCGTGTTTCAACTGCAAGCAACAGTATACCCTCTGCCCCAACAGTATCGAAGAAACGGTTTATATCAGAGTCAAACTCGTTACACCCGGTAATGACATACCCCCTTTTATAGCAGAAATCGGTAACGAGCGCAGGCTAAACGAACTGCCCAAGGGAGCAAAACAAATTCCCAACCGCGCCATTTGGGGCAATCCGAAAGGTATCATCACCATGAAAGACGGCAGGCAAGCAGTGCTGCTCAACACTCCTGAACTTGAAAGCACCCCGCATGCGCTCTACGCAACGCCGCTTGCAGTAGTCACGGGAGCAGCAGTGGATATTCCTGTCTCCTTGGCCGCTACAACGGTTACTACAGCATATGTTACGGGATTCTATGCTTTTGCGATTCCTACCGCGGCTGTCTGCAAGCTTTTAGGTATTGCATGCGAAATCAAGTTAACAAACGCAAGTGAAGAATGAGCTCTTTATCAGCGGAAAAATACCGATTCGCTATTGAACGGTAACTGAGCTCCCCTATTTCTCGCTTGTCAATTTATCTGCATTGACAAGCGATGGAGAAAACAGTTTCTCAAATTGCTGAGTCTTTCAGCAATAAACAAATACAAAAACCCCTGCTCCCGCGAACGAGAACAGGGATTTTTTATAATTTGCTGTAAACGAGTAAAACTCAGCGGGGAGCATTACTTGTTCATAGCTTCCTCGATGGCAACAGCCACGGAAACGGTGGCACCAACCATGGGGTTGTTACCCATGCCGATGAGACCCATCATTTCTACGTGAGCGGGCACGGAGGAGGAGCCGGCGAACTGAGCATCGCTGTGCATGCGGCCCAAGGTGTCGGTC
>JAZRGF010000060.1:0-3194 GCA_045644005.1 Bacteroidaceae bacterium
GCGAGACTGAATACTCCAAAGAGCTGCAGAACAAGATTCTGAAGCTTGCAAGCCTCACCAACAAATGGCTCGAGGTTGCGGGCGAGGAGAGTGAGACAAGTGAGTATGATATTTAAAAAATGTTGTTGAGAAATGATGCCGAATGTCACTCCATCTCCCACTGACAAGATAGTGCTGCTTGATGGACGGGAACTCATTGCCTACACCGGCAAATCGGGCTTTCGCAATCCCACGCTGGGTGTATACATAGAGTGGTGGATGAACTGCAAGGGTGCATTGCGCAGGGGTGACGATGGGGTGAGGAGTCTTGTATATTACCTTGCCGGGAGTCCGGTTAGTGGCGTGAACGGCTGTTCGGCCATACGCGAAGATGGCAAAAGTGAAAAGGTTAAACTCACCCCGTTCAGTGAATATTGGCGTTCATTCATGCAAATAAATACGCGCTACGACAATGCAAAATCATACTACAGGGCATATACTCTGCAGCAGGTGATTGATTTGCTTAAGCAGGAGTGATGCCCACATGCAATGTGGTAATTTTGCAGTGTGGCTGCAAAGTGTTATCTTCGCGCGGTAATTAAACAATTCATATATTTATGCGTACGAAAAAAAGCAGTAATTCCAATATGCGTTTCCTCAAAGGGAATGTCATCTTCTTTGCCTTGTTGCTGTTGGTGATAATGCTTTTCAGCTATTATGCCCTGCAGGGAGCCGATGCGGGTGGTGAGAACAAGGCGTCGTGCCGTGTGGTGTTCGGCAAGGGCTACACGGGTGGCGAGTGCAAGGTGTTTGTCGACGACAGCCTGCTCTATGCGGGTGCTCCCTTGCCTGTTGATTCGTCAATTGTGATGAGGCGATATGCTTCGCCCGAGAGTAGGGTGTCGCTCTACACTTCAAAATCGTTGCTCAGAGTTGTTGCGTGTGGCGACACAGTGCAACGCACATTGCAGGGTGACAGGGAGTTTGTCATAGAGTCGGCCGGTGGCAAGACGGTCATTTCTGCTCTTGAGAAATAGAGCGTGTATGATAGCATAAAAGCCCGCGCTGCGGGCTTTTATGCTATTTCTTTGTTGGGGCGAGAATCTCCTTGTACTCCTTTTCGTTGCCCAGAATCCTGTATGCTTCGCTAAGTTCAATGTCCTCGCGCAGGCTGTGTATTATGCGTCCCTTCTCGCCGTGATATCTGTGTATTATTTCGTCGGCTATCAGGGTGCGGATTTCCTTTTCAAAATGCGTGAGCGAATGGTCGAGGTTGGTCTGCAGCTTCTTTTCGAGCGATGCAATCTCTTCCTTGGCTATCTCATTGAAACCTTCGAACTTAAGCGCTTCTTTCAAATCCTTGAGTACCTTTACACTGATGAGGTCATAGCTGAAATTGCGCGATTTGAGCATCTTCTTGAACTCCTCATAGTCCTGGTCGCTGATGCCGAACTCCTCGGCCGGAGCAATGCTCTTGTTCTTCAGTGTGTACTCTGTTGCAAAATCAAAGATTGTCATGTCTTGCATCAGGTAATAGAGCAGGGTAGAGAGTTCTTCCGGTTTCGGTTCAATGTCGGGGCGTATTCCGCCGCCGTCGCGCACTTCGCGGCCGGATTCGGTGTAGAATACGGTGGTGAGGCTGTCGGGTACGCGCGATGTCTTGCCCTGGTCAATGAGGTGCGAGTAGTCGAGCGCCTGTACGCAGCGTCCGCTGGGGATGTAGTATTTTGCAGTGGTGAGTTTGAGGAAGCCACCACCAGTCACCTCCCTGGTGCTTTGTACAAGGCCCTTGCCGAATGTGCGGCTGCCAATGATTACTGCGCGGTCAAGATCCTGCAGTGAACCGGCCACAATCTCCGATGCCGATGCCGTCTGCCCATCGACAAGTATTACAACAGGTGATGTAGTGTCAATGGGCGCCCTCTCGGTCTTGTAGATCTCGTTGGCCTGTTTTACATTTCCCTTTGTGGTTACAATGATCTTGTCTTTGGGAACAAAGAGATTGACAATTTCCACGGCCTCGTTCAGGAGTCCGCCTCCGTTGCTGCGAAGGTCTATGATGAATGCTGTGGCACCCTGCTTCTTGAGCTCAATGATTGCATGGCGCATATCTTTTGCGCACCCGTCGGTGAAGCTGTTGAGCTGGATGAAGCCTATGTTGCCCTTCTGCAATCCGTAGTAGGGTATTGCTGGCATGGCGATGGTCTCGCGCTGCAGCTTTACTTTTTGCGTGCCTTTTTTGCCGGGGCGTTCATACTCAATGGTGAGCATGGTGCCGGCCTCGCCGCGCAGCCTGTCGCTCACGCTGTCGGTACTCATTCCCATCACGTTCACTCCGTCCACAGATACAATGAGGTCGCCGGCCTTCAGTCCGGCCTTGTGTGCCGGCATGCCTTCATAAGGCTCGCTCAGCACGGTGCCCTTCTTCTCGGTGTGGAAACGTATGGTGGAACCAATGCCGGCATATTTTCCGGTGGTCATTGTGCGCAGCTCGTCGGCTTTGCTTGCCGGGTAATACTCAGTATATGGGTCCAGGTTGCGTAGCATGGCGTCGATGCTCTTGTTTATGAGAATCTCGGGCATAATGCTGTCCACATAAAAGAAATTGAGGTCTTTTATTATGGCATTCAATATCGCTATCTGGCGCGAGAGCTGGAATTTCTGTTTCTCATCGGCTCTGATTGTCATTGCCGGCAGTGTGGCAAGGACAAGTAGCAGCGTAAATATCTTTCTTCTCATTATAGTTCTTTTTTCGTTCAGATTGCGAAGATACACTTTTGCTTTCTTATTTTACCTATATTATAACGTAGTTTTTAGCCTGTTTTTGACAATATGGGGGCTTTTTTGTGGTTTTTTATCGTTTTTTTTATCTATGTAGTGAAAAAAAAGCCGAAAAATTTGCACGTGAAAAAAAGAAGTGCTACCTTTGCACTCGTTAAACGAAAAGGGTGACAAAAATTCTTCAGTAGCTCAGTCGGTTAGAGCACCTGACTGTTAATCAGGGGGTCGTAGGTTCAAGTCCTACCTGAAGAGCAAGCGAGGCGGAACATCGCTGTATTAAAGAAAAAGTTCCAAACATATTCTTCAGTAGCTCAGTCGGTTAGAGCACCTGACTGTTAATCAGGGGGTCGTAGGTTCAAGTCCTACCTGAAGAGCAAAGGATGTCAACTTCGGTTGGCATCTTTTTTTTGTTTGCAGAAGTCTGTGTTCCGCGC
>JAZRGF010000061.1:0-1580 GCA_045644005.1 Bacteroidaceae bacterium
GCAGTTTATCCCTACAGGCAAGGACAACTGCTATTACATCAAGAATGTTGCGACTGAAACATATATGCAGTCGTCCAATATAACATTAAGTACTAATGTAAGCTTGGGTAATGACCCTGTGGAATATTATGTAAGCACCGGCGCCGGCACAACCGGTAGCGGCACGACATATTTCTTGGCTTCCAACGACCAGGGTGCAATCAATTACAACGAAGATGCTACACTCGGCCTCAATAAAGGTGCTACAGGTGTTGTAGCCTACTATGTGAAGACAGGTCGTGGAAATTCATATTGGGAAATAATGGAGACCAGTTATAATACATCTGCTCCGGAGCCTCCTGCCGATGAAGACCCCGATGTATGCCCCGCTATCGCTGCCTACAGAATGCCTTGTGGAACATATTCGGCAAAGACTCGCCTGACTCAAGTGGATATCACCGGCGACGGTGTGTTGTCCGAATTGCACTACAAGCCAATGACTACCGGACGCTATACACTATACACAAAGGAACGTGCAAAATTGATGCACGGAGGTAATGTGAAGTTGACTGCAAAGCTACTTGGTGCAAACGAGATAGGTTTGGAGGTAACAGTATGGGCCGACTTTGACGGTGACGGCACTTTTGAACAAAGCGTAAAACCGGCTTTGGGCGAATTGATTGAAGCTGAATTTACCGTGCCTGCCGGTAATGCGACAAATGGCCGTTTCCGCATACGCGTAGATCAGAGTGGCGGCGAGTCGGCCAACGCCGGTTTCTATGGAACAATGTATGATTTGCCGTTTGATTTTGGTGCTGCCCAGACACACCGCACATTGAAAGTCTCGGCCAATGCTGCCGAGCGTGGTACAGTGGCTATCAAGGATGCAACCGAAAGAGCGTTGGATGTTGAACCGGGCACAGAGCTCACTGTCGTGGCAGAGGTGAAAGAAGGTATCTTCTTCCATGGATGGCGCAAAGGCAGAACTATCGTATCTTACAAGCCCGAATACACAGAGGTAATGACTGAAAACAAAGACCTCGTTGCAGTATTTGCTACAGTGGAGGGTGAAGTCGAAGTTGAGGATGACGGCACTTACCCTGTCAATTTCCCGAAGAATACCACAGCGACCCGTACCGACCGCAAACTCAATGCCGTGTCATTGTCAACTACCGGTGGCGAAAAACAGACCCTGAATGTGACCGGCAGTAAAGTTTACAATGACTTGACTACAAAAGAAAGCAACTATCTGAAGTGCTTGCCCGGTGAGAGTTTGGCAGCAGAACTTTCATACACCGGTACATGGATGCACGGTTATGTATTCATTGATGAAAACAACGACAAACAATTCTCGTTTGCCGAAGGCAACACCGACCAGACGGATACCGAGGTAAAGAGTTTCAGTTTCTATTCGGGAGATTTCAACAATGATGCAAGCGGCTATAATTCTGCTGGCTCATATCTCACCGGCAACAGCCGCAATACAATGGCTTGTCCTTTATTCCCGGCACCGGCAGAATCGGGCACCTACCGTATTCGCTTCAAGATTGACTGGAATAGCGTAGACCCGGGCGGACAGCTCGCTGCTGACGGCACCCCAA
>JAZRGF010000062.1:0-1378 GCA_045644005.1 Bacteroidaceae bacterium
CCGATGATAGCCATCATAAAGGCTATGGCAGTACCCAACGGAATACCCTTTGCAACAAAGACCTCGATGATGGGCACAATACCTGCTGCGTTGGCATACATCGGTACGGCAAGCACTACGGCAAGTGGTACGCCCCACCAATTTTCCGCCGAAAGGTATTGCTCAAAGAAACCTTCGGGCACATAGCCGTGCATCGTAGCACCAATGCCGATACCAATCAGGATATAGAACAAAACGCCTCGCACGATACCCCACGATTCACGAGTGATGGTGGGCAGTCGCTTGATGAACGGAGTCTTTTCAGCCTCCCACTTCTCACTCTGCACCGATGATTGTGCTTGCGCCGCCTTTACCCAGTCGCTCAAATAGGGTTCTAGGTGCATACGGCTCAAAATAAAGCCCGCAATCATCGACAGCACCGTACCACTTACGATGTAGATGAGAGTCGCCTTCACTCCAAACGAGCCGAGGAACATTGCCACCGCTACTTCACTTACCAATGGCGTTGCTATAAGAAACGTCAGCGTTACGCCCAATGGTATTCCACCTCTGACAAAGCCGTTAAAGGGTGGTACCGAGGAGCAGAAACAGAATGAAGTAACACCGCCAAACAGGGCCGCCATGAAGTAGTCCAAGCCGTAAAGTTTATGCGTGGCGAGGTATTGCCGTAGTCGCTCTATCGGGAAGTAGGCATTGATGATGCCCATCACCCAACTGATGCTGAACAGCAGGATAACAATCTTGATGCTGTCGTAAAAGAAGAAATTGACAGCCGTACCCAATGGCGTGGCGGCATCCAAACCGAAGATGCCATATACCAGCCAATCTGCAAACTGCTGTATCATACGCCCAATAACTCTTTAACCTCCCGTTCGCTTGGCACATAACCCTTGATTTTCACCTCATCATCAACCACTACGGCTGGGGTTGTGAGGATATTGTAGTTCATTATTTCCATCATATCCTCGACCTTGGTAATTGTCGCTGCAATGTTGTTCTCCTTGATAACCTTTTCAATAACTGCGTAGGTTGTCTTGCACTTGCCACAACCTGTTCCTAAAATCTTGATTTCCATAATTCTTAAATGTAAAATGTTAAACAATAATATATTCCGATTGCGATAAACAGCACGCCCACCACTATATTGAGCCACTTCTGTATGGTCTGCATCTTACCATAGACAGCCCCAATCTGCCCCGCGCTGAATGCCAATATCCACGCAACAACAAGTACGGGCAGGGCGGTTGCAACGGCAAAGAATATCGGTAACAGGTAACCCATCGACACACTTGCCGACATCGGAATCAGCATGCCGAAATAGAATACTCCGCTCGTTGGACAGAATGCCAAGGCAAAAAGTACACCCAACATCAATGTA
>JAZRGF010000063.1:0-1322 GCA_045644005.1 Bacteroidaceae bacterium
AAAAACAGCGAAAGTAAAATTATAAAAGAGATTATAGACTGTTTGAAAAAGACAACAAAAAAGATGCCACGCTGGACGCCGGCAACACTCGACGGCAAGGAGATTGAAAAAATTGCCCGCTTGCGCATTGAACTGGAATAAAATCAAATTATGACAGCCATACTAACCTACATACTGAAATGGTCACTTGGCCTGGCGGTACTCTACCTGCCGTTTGCACTGCTGCTGCGCAAGGAGACATTCGCCACCCTCAACCGCAGGCTCCTGCTATGCATAATCATAGCCTCGGCACTGCTGCCATGCATCACTGTAAGCTACCCGGTTGAAATAGAACTGCCGTCACAGTCCCATGCAACAGCCACGGTAAATGACACCGTAACCTCATACAGCGCAAAGCCCATTGCCACCACAGCAAGCATAAAGGGAATCATAACCCCACGTAACATATTTATATTATACAGCGCGGGAGTGATTGTGAGCGTACTGTTTTTTGCAACAAGCCTCATCAGGGCAATGCGCCGTTTAAGACGCGGAGCAATATGGGTCGACAGGCAAAAAAGAATGACAGTATACTGCCATGCAGGCAACACCGCACCGTTCAGCCTTTTCCACAATGTGGTAATCTCACAAAGCGACTATGACGAGTGCGGCAAGGAGATTCTGTTGCACGAGGAAGGGCACATCAGGCATGGTCACTCATACGACATGCTCCTTATTAGCATAGTAAAATCATTGCAATGGTTCAACCCTTTCATATACCTGTTGGCAAATGACATCAAGGAGATTCACGAATACGAGGCCGACAGATATGTACTGCAACGCAACGGCAACACACAGGCCTATCAGATGCTCATACTAAAGAAAGCCGTCGGCAACATCCCGTTTCCATTGGCAAACAGTTTCAGTCAAAGCTGCGTGCGCAAACGAATAAAAATGATGTCACGAAAGCAGAGCAGCAGCGGCAAGCGCTGCATATGGCTCTACCTGTTACCTGTTTCAGCCGCCTACATCGGAGCATTTGCACAGCCCGAATACATATATATAACTGCACCCAAAGCCATAGAACCGGAAACTACGCAACAGCAACAACCGATAGAGAGTGAGAATACAGCGGTGCAACCAACCATTTGCTTACCGGCAGCAGGCAAAGCAACCATCGCTTATGAAAAGACACCACCCAGACGATTACCAAAGGAGATTGCAAGGATTGAATTGCCGGCGTTTGAAGAGGAACTGCTAATCACTGACAGCTACTGCGAATACATTGACCTTGAGAATTTCCCTGCTGCCGAGGCACTGCGTGCAAGCGGAATAAGAAAATG
>JAZRGF010000064.1:0-8624 GCA_045644005.1 Bacteroidaceae bacterium
ATGTTCCCTGGCTTTGTAGAACTCTTCTGTCAGCTCTTTGGGGCAGTTTACGCGCAATATATCGGCGTGGTCATCTGCTGTGGTGTAGGCGTTGTTTAATGATACATGCAGTATTATCCGGCTGTAGTCTTCTTTGTTGCAGGATAGGTTCGGTAGCCCGTTGTGGGTGTCATCATGCAGCATTATGTTGCCACACAATGGCTGTCCGTCAATCTCCAGTATTGCATCCCTGAACAGGTCGGGTTCTTCTGCGCGGCAGTTGCCGGCAGTTGTAATGTGTAGCTCCTTGTTGTGGGTTGTCCGCAATCCTGTTTTTGGTAATGCTCCTTTGCTCCAGATATAGTGTAGAATGCCACTCATATTCAGGTCTGACTTTAAACTTAAAGAGGGAAGCCAAAACTGCGTTCCGGCTGCCCTCTTTGTTGTTATGATTTCTTTTCGCTTGGATAACTGATTCTTGTGTGGTAAATGGCCATGAGCCTCTTCTTGAACACCTCTTTCACGGTGAAAATGTCCTGGAAAGTCAATGGAGCCATCAGCAGCTCACCTTCACGGAATTTGGCATCGATAATGTTGTCCACAAGTTTGCAAATGTTCTCCTCTGTGTACTCCTTGATGCTATGTGATGCGGCCTCCACGCAGTCGGCCATCATAAGCACGGCCTGCTCTTTTGTAAATGGTCTTGGCCCGGGGTATGTGAAGAGCTTCTCATCAACAACTTCGTCGGGGTGCTCATTCTTGTATGTTATGTAGAAGTAACCGGTCTTTGATATGCCATGGTGTGTAGTTATGAACTCCTTGATTTTCTTTGGCAAGT
This sequence comes from Bacteroidaceae bacterium, assembly GCA_045644005.1. GTDB lineage: Bacteria > Bacteroidota > Bacteroidia > Bacteroidales > Bacteroidaceae > HGM04593. The sequence continues at coordinate 818 of JAZRGF010000064.1, forward strand.
TCTCACGCTCGGCAATTGCAAGTCCGTTTGTCACATGCTTTATGATAACCTGGGCACTTTCTATAGGAGATAGCCTTTTGTGCGGGCTAATACCGCCGCTTTGATTCTCGGTGAAGTATATCGGATTCTCAAGTTTTCCTATGTCATGGTACAACGCTCCCGTACGTGCTTCAAGCGGGTTGCCGCCAATGGCCATAGCGGCTTCTGCTGCAAGGTTGCCCACCTGCATTGAGTGCTGGAATGTTCCCGGGGTCTCCTGTGACATTCTTTGCAGCAGGTTGCAGTTGAGATTGGAGAGCTCAATGAGCGTGATGCTTGATATGAAGCCGAATGTGCGTTCGATGATGAACATGAGAGGATATACAAATAGTGTGAGTATTGAACTTATCACAAAATATACATACATCATGCTGTTTATACTTGAGAAACCTGCTGAATTGATGACTTCATAGCATAGGTATATAGCCGAGTATGTCATCAGTGTAATTGTCACGCATTTAAACATTTGTGAGCGCGAAGAAAGGTCTCTTAAAGTTAAGATTGCACAATAGCTCGCAGCCAGCTGCAACATGAGGAATTCGTATGGTATGGCCACCATAATAGAACATATCAGCAATGATATTGTGCTGGTAACAAATGCGGTATTCTGGTCCACGAACAAGCATAATGTAATCGGGACTATGGCAAAGGGCAGGATGAATACACTGAAGCCGCCATGCTCGGTCATTATGCCTACAATTATCGGGAATATGGTTGCTGCAATGATTGTGAAGATGAACTTGTTGGTGTTGTTGAGTATATCCTTTTTGTATAATGTAATATATGCAAGCAACAATACAAGACATATGATAATGAATACTGATTGTCCCAACAGTACATAGAGCCAGTTGTCCTCATATCTTGTCTTGCCTCGCTGGTTCATGCCTTCGAGGTATGTTTCCAATATTCTGGCGGTTCTTGGAGTGACCTCCTTGCCTTTTGTTATGATGGTTGTTCCCTCTTTTATTTTCTCGGATATTGGGTCAACTTGGCTTATAAGTGCATTGATTTGTTTCTCCGTTTCTTCAATATTGCATTTGTGTGTCGGTTTAAGATATGCTCCGATACCGATTGTGTCGCCAATCTCATTCCAGATTTGTGATTTTATCTCGGAGAGAGTGTGGAATTTGTTTATTTCGGGCAGTTTGTTGCTTGAATTCTGGAAATTACCATTGTATATGATTACCTTCTGCTCTCCCTTGTTGTTGCTGAAGTAGTGTAGATGCGCAGTGTCGGAATCTGCAATAATGCGTTTGTTCTTATGGTATTGGTTAACTGTATTTATTAAACAAATTTCTCTATTAGAATTTCCTGAAGCAATCTTTTCTTTCTTCAGCTCTTCAAAGAAAGGTGTTGCGTTCTTGAGTTTGTCGCGCTCCTCAAGTTCTATCTCTTCAACACTTTTGCGAACATCGAAATCGAATTCGGAAGACAGATTCTCATGCGCCCAATTGGCTCCAACCTCAAAGTCGTAGTGTACTTTTTTTACCTTTGGCATAACGCCGATAATAAGGCCTGCGCAGATAGCGATCAGCGTGATGCGTGAAATTCTGCGCCCGTTTTTCTTTATTCTTTCTTTGAGTCTTTTAAATATTTTCATAGTTGCATAATAATCAATATACAAAAGTAGTAAAAATAAACGGAACAGAATGCGCTTTTTTGATATTTTAAGATTTTGGTACACTCTTTATGTCAATGCTGTTCGGCTTTTGTGGTATAAGCTGAAAATTGACTTCGTATCCCCTTCCCCTTTTGCTTTGTACATGTTGAAAAATCTATGATTTTATTTTGCCAACCGCACAAGTTGTGTTATTTTTGTACTGAATATGCTGTTAATTGGGCTAGTTGCGGTTGCGCGGGTTTGCGCGTGGCATTTCCAAGTGGCAGCAGGTTGGTTTTAATATTTGAACACTATGACTGAAAGAAGAGTTAGGGTGCGTTTCGCACCAAGTCCTACAGGACCATTACATATTGGTGGCGTGAGAACCGCCCTTTATAACTATCTGTTTGCAAAACAGCATGGCGGTGATCTTGTTCTCCGCATAGAGGATACCGATTCAACCCGTTTCGTCCCCGGGGCCGAGGAATATATCCTTGAGTCATTCCGTTGGTTGGGAATAAAATTCGATGAAGGCGTGAGCTTTGGCGGAAATTATGGTCCTTACCGACAGTCGGAGCGCCGCGAGATATATAAGAAATATGTAAAAGTCCTGCTCGACAGCGGAAAGGCGTATATGGCATTTGACACTCCCGAGGAACTGGACAATAAACGTGCCGAGATTGATAATTTCCAGTATGATGCATCTACACGTATGCTGATGCGCAACTCCTTGTCTATGAGTGCCGAGGAAGTGCAGTCCCTGATTGATGCAGGTCATCAGTATGTGGTACGTTTCAAGGTAGAGCCAGGTGAAAAGGTTGTTGTGAATGACTTGATTCGCGGTGTGGTGACCATTGATTCTACAATTCTGGATGACAAGGTGCTCTACAAGTCGGCCGATGAACTCCCTACTTACCATCTTGCGAATATCGTGGATGACCATTTGATGGAGGTTTCACACGTTATCCGTGGTGAGGAGTGGTTGCCTTCGGCTCCTTTGCACGTGTTGCTTTACAGGGCGTTCGGTTGGCAGGATACAATGCCTCAATTTGCTCACCTCTCGTTGCTGCTCAAACCCGAGGGTAACGGTAAGTTGAGCAAGCGTGACGGTGACCGCTTGGGCTTCCCAGTATTCCCGCTGGAGTGGCACGATCCGAAGAGCGATGCAGTGTCGTCGGGCTTCCGTGAGTCGGATTATTTGCCCGAGGCTGTCATTAACTTCCTTGCTCTGCTTGGCTGGAATCCAGGTGATGATGTTGAGCTTATGAGTATGGAGGATTTGATTGCCAAGTTTGATCTTGCAAAGTGCAGCAAGGCTGGCGCACGCTTCGATTATAAGAAGATGATATGGTTTAACCACGAGTATATCCTCAAAAAATCGGACAAGGAGATTGCCGAGATATTTATGCCTGTGGTAAAGGCACATTCGGTGAATGTTTCTATTGAACTGCTCGAAAAGATTGTCTCATTGATGAAAGGTCGTGTGAATTTTGTTCACGAATTGTGGGATGCTTGTAGTTTTTACTTCATTGCGCCCGAGACATACGACGAAAAGACTGCAAAGAAACGTTGGAAAGAGGATTCGGCCCAAAAGATGGGCGAACTTGCCGATTTATTGGAGAGCCTCGACGATTTTTCTATAGAGAATCAGGATGCGGCTGTACACCGCTGGATTGAGGAAAAGGGCTATGGAATGGGCGAGATTATGAATGCTTTCCGTCTTGCGCTTGTAGGCGAGGGTAAAGGTCCTCAGATGTTCGATATTTCGGGCCTTATAGGAAAAGAGGAAACTCTGCAGCGCCTGCGCAGAGCAATCGAGGTTTTAGGATAAACGCAAAATATGTACACTTTAGGAATTTATCTATATATATTCTTTGTGAAGCTTGCGGCATTCTTTGGGCACAAGAAAGCAGCCCGTATGCTTGCCGGTCACAAAGAGATATGCTCAAAGCTGAATAATGGAATACGCGAAGGAGTAGACTACCTGTGGTTTCACGTCTCATCGTTGGGCGAGTTTGAGCAGGCGCGTCCGCTTATGGAAAAGATACGTGCCGACTATCCTAAGTATGGAATTGTACTTACGTTCTTTTCGCCTTCGGGTTATGACTCGGCTAAAAATTATCCGAACGCCGATGTTATTTGCTATTTGCCGTTCGATACAATGCTTAATGCAAAACGCTTTGTAAAGATGCTGAACCCGAAGATGGCGTTTTTTATAAAGTATGAGTTCTGGATGAATTTCCTTCTTGTGTTGCGTAAGAGAGGTGTTCCTACCTATAGCGTTTCGTCGATATTCCGTAAAAAGCAGGTGTTTTTCCGTCCTTGGGGCGTGTTCTACCGCCGTGCGTTGCGTTGTTTTGACCATCTTTTTGTGCAGAACGAACTGTCAAAAGAGTTGCTTGCAACCATAGGAATAAAGAATGTGACAGTAACAGGTGACACCCGTTTTGATAGGGTGGCGAAGATTCAAGAGGCAGCGCGCCAGCTTCCGTTGGTCGAGGCTTTTGTAGAAGGAGAGAAACCTGTATTTGTGGCGGGTAGCTCTTGGGGATTGGACGAGGATGTCTATCTTCCCTATTTCAATGAAAATGGCGGTTGGAAATTGATTATTGCATCGCACGAGGTGAATGATGCAAGAATCAAAAGTATCATTTCGCGTGTGAAAGGTGTTTGTGTAAGATATACACAGTCTACAATGGATGAAGTTCGTGCAGCCGATTGCCTTATTGTCGATTGTTTTGGTCTGCTCTCTTCAATCTATAGATACGGAAATGTTGCGTATGTAGGTGGAGGTTTCGGTGTCGGCATACACAATATCCTTGAAGCGGCAGTATATGGAATGCCTGTGTTCTTCGGTCCGAATAATGCCAAATTTCAAGAAGCGCAACAATTGAAGGAGTGTGGCGGTGGAATAGAGATAAAGAGCGTGGAGTCTTTTGCCGAACGTATGCGTTTGCTGTCGGCTAATCCCCAATCGCTGAAGATGGCTGGTGATGCCGCGGGAAAATATGTGTCGACAAATTCGGGAGCAACACAAAAAATACTTTCGACACTCAAATTGTTATAAAATAATGCGATACATAGAACAAGGTTTATGGATTTTGTGTATCTTGCTCGCAGTATAATGAATGATTATTATTTAACCTTTTAATATTAAAGAATATGCAGTATTTGACAGACGAAAAATTGGTAATTGTAGGTGCAGCGGGTATGATTGGCTCGAATATGGCACAGTGTGCATTGATGATGGGTCTTACAAAGAACCTCTGCCTTTATGATGTGTTCTCACCCGAGGGCGTGGCTGAGGAGATGCGTCAGAGCGGTTTCGACGAAGTGAATATTACAGCTACAACCGATGTTGCCGAGGCATTCAAAGATGCAAAGTATATTATTTCTTCAGGTGGTGCTCCCCGTAAAGAGGGTATGACCCGTGAGGACTTGTTGGCAGGTAACTGTAAAATTGCCGAGGAACTCGGTAAGAATATCAAGGCATATTGCCCCGATGTTAAGCACGTGGTAATTATTTTCAACCCCGCCGATCTTACAGGTCTTGTAACACTTCTTTATTCAGGCTTGAAACCCGGTCAGGTAACAACACTTGCTGGTCTCGACTCTACACGTTTGCAGAGCGCATTGGCTAAGAAGTTCGGTGTTAAGCAGAACGAGGTGACAGGTTGCGCTACATACGGCGGTCACGGCGAGCAGATGGCTGTATTCGGCAGTGCTGTTAAGATTGCCGGCAAGCCCCTTGCTGAGCTCGTTGGTACCGAGGAGTTCCCTGAGGCAGAGTGGGAGCAGATGAAGAAGGATGTGACACAGGGAGGTGCGGCTATCATCAAGCTTCGTGGCCGTTCTTCATTCCAGAGCCCCTCTTATCTCTCTGTTGAGATGATCCGTTCGGTTATGGGTGGTGAGACATTCCGTTATCCCGCAGGTACATACGTGTCAAACGAGAAGTACAACCACATTATGATGGCTATGGATACAGTACTCGATGTTAACGGTTGCTCATACAAGATGCCCGTAGGTACAGAAGAGGAGATTGCTAAGCTCGATGCAAGCTATGAGCACCTTTGCAAGATGCGTGATGAGCTCGTAACACTCAATATTGTACCTGCAATCTCAGAGTGGAGCAGCATCAATCCCAATCTTTAATCTGTGCTAATGGAGAATAATATATATAATGTATAGTGATATAGCTTATTGTCCATTGTAATGATTTGAATATGCAACAGCGGCATTAATGCCGCTGTTGTTTCTTTATGGATAAACTTTGTTTTTCCCGTTTTCTTTAATCGGAAATATTTCTGTTCTTTTTACGTGGTGCAGAATTGGGCTTTGCATTAAAACGCTCTAATCCATTGAGGAAAATTTCGTTAAACTTGTTTTTTGATGCTACTTTCGTTGTGAAACAGTAAAAAATGACAAAAAAGTTTTGCTAATAGGAAAATTGTAACTATTTTTGCGCCACATTTTGCATAGATAGGAAATAATATAAACTAAATAAATAAATAGGAAATGATTGTAGTACCTGTTAAAGAGGGCGAGAACATTGAGAGAGCTCTCAAAAAATTCAAAAGAAAATTCGAGAAGACTGGTGTAATCAAAGAGTTGCGCGCACGTCAGCAGTTTGACAAACCTTCTGTACTTAAGAGACTCAAGAAAGAGCACGCTGTTTATGTACAGAAATTGCGTTCTGCAGAGGAATAAAAAATACGAGTTTTCTTGTTTTTTTATTTTATCTTGATTAAATTCGTTGCCGAGGATAACTCCTTAGGCAACGAATTATGTTTATAGACTCATTCATTGGCTATCTCAAGGTTGAGCGCGGTTATTCAGCGTGTACTCTTAGAGCGTATGGTGCAGATCTTCGGATGTTCGAAGAGTACCTTGTAAGCCTTGGTGAGTCTTTGTCTTTATTGGATGTTGATTCAGATATTGTTCGTGGATGGGTCTCTACGTTGATGGATGAGGGTGTTGCAGCCTCTTCGGTCAGTCGTAAGTTGAGCTCGTTGCGAACTTTTTATTCTTATTTATGTTCCGAAGGGAGAATTGATAGTAATCCGGCGCATAATGTAGCTTCGCCCAAACGTGGGAAAACGCTTCCTGTTTTTGTAAAAGAGAGTGATATGGATTTTATTCTTGATGCAGAGTCGGACGCAGGATTTGAGGAATATAGGGATAAATTGATAATAATGCTGTTTTATGTAACCGGAATCCGTCTTTCTGAACTTGTTAATCTGGATATTTCGAGTGTTGATATGTCTGGTGGGGTCCTTAAAGTTCTGGGAAAACGTAATAAGCAGCGTATGATACCGTTCGTAGGTGAGTTGCGTGAACATCTTTCTTCTTATATAAGAATGCGTGCGGAGGTGGTAGGCTGTAACGAGGATGCACTCTTTGTCTCCTTGAAAGGAACAAGGATAACCCGTAGTGCTGTGTATCGCCTTGTAAAGAGAGTGTTGTCCGAGAACAATGTACAGCTCTCTAAACGTAGTCCTCACGTGCTTCGTCATTCTTTTGCAACGGCTATGCTCAACAATAATGCCGACCTTAATGTTGTAAAGGAGATTCTGGGGCATAGCAAGCTTGCCACTACAGAAATTTACACCCACATGACTTTTGAAGAATTGAAGCAATTTTATAAAAAGGCTCATCCAAGGGCCGGTAATAATTAATTATAGGAGGTTTTATTATGGTAACAAGAGTTCAGACTATTCATTTTGATGCATCGAGTCAGTTGATGGAGTTTGTAGAGAAAAAAGTAGCGAAACTCGAAAAGTTGTGCGATGACGCTGTTTCTCTCGAAGTGTCGTTAAAATTAATTAAGCCCGAAACTGCTCTTAATAAAGAGGCAAGTTTGCACTTGCAGACTGGATGTGGCGAATTGTTTGCCTCCAAAGTATGTGATACTTTTGAGGATGCTTTGTTGGGTGCAATTGATGCCTTGAAGGTGCAAATTGAGAAAAATCGGGAGAAAAACAGATGATTTTGGGGAAAAAGTGCGATTTTTCGAAAAAAAAGCCTGAAAAAGTTTTGTAGTTAAAAAAAAACTCGTACATTTGCACTCGCAATACGACAGTAACGCGCTGCAGATAGTACGATGCCTCTTTAGCTCAGTTGGCCAGAGCACGTGATTTGTAATCTCGGGGTCGTTGGTTCGAATCC
>JAZRGF010000065.1:0-1115 GCA_045644005.1 Bacteroidaceae bacterium
GTTTGGCTGACAGCAATTGGCTATCTGTCCGCTCTTTGCCAACGACATAAATCTGTCGCCAGTGCGTCCTTCGCGGTAACACGCTGTGCAGAAGCTTGGTATATACCCCAAATCCAACAACCACGACACCACTTCGTCCAACGTACGCTCGTCCGACACATCAAATTGTGCTGTCTCGTTATGGCGTTCTTCTTCGGTATATCCACCCACCGATGTGCGCGAACCTCCACTGATTTGACTAACGCCCAAATCCAACACTTTAGCACGACTCTCTGCCGACTCGCGTGTCGACACAATCATACCTGTATATGGCACTGCTATACGCAACACTGCCACAATTTTTTGGAATATCTCGTCCGAAATCACATTCTTAAAGTCTGCTGTATCAATATCATCGGCAGGACAAATACGTGGCACACTTATCGTATGCGGACCGCATCCAAATTTCGCTTCCAAGTGCTCTGCGTGCATCAAAAGTCCCACAAAATCATAACGATAAGTCTCCAAGCCATACAACACACCTATACCCACATCATCAATTCCTGCCTCCATCCCACGGTCCATTGCCTCTGTGTGATAAGCATAATCGCTCTTTGGTCCACGAGGGTGCAACATCTCATAATTCGCCTTATTATATGTCTCTTGAAACAAGATATATGTGCCAATTCCAGCATCTTTCAACTTCTTATAGTTCTCCACCGTCGTAGCCGCAATATTCACATTCACACGGCGTATCGCACCGTTTTTATGCTTGATACTATAAATAGTCTTGATACTCTCCAAGATATACTCCAACGGATTCAATATCGGATGCTCACCAGCCTCCAACGCCAATCGTTTATGACCCATATCTTGCAACGCAACCACCTCTGCCGCAATCTCCTCTTGTGTCAATTTCTTACGTGGAATTGTCTTATTCTTAGCATGATAAGGGCAATACACACAACTATTCACGCAATAGTTCGACAAATACAATGGCGCAAACATCACGATTCTGTTGCCATAGATATGCTGTTTGATTCTACGTGCAAGCGCAAACATCTTCTGTATCAACTCCTCATCCTCACACGCCAACAACAATGCTGCCTCACGGTGCGACAACCCCTTATAATCAC
>JAZRGF010000066.1:0-9079 GCA_045644005.1 Bacteroidaceae bacterium
GCCTGGAGCTGTGATGTGGGGTAAACTGATGTCAAATGATCCCAGTAAGGAGTAGGTGTATTGAAGATAACATCACCCTTGCCGTGGTTACCAACACCCCAGCCGTCGAGAATTACCAATAATGCTTTGTTTGCCATAGTATTTAATGTTTAAATTTTAATTATTTCCTGTCGCCGTCAAAATAGACGCACAACGGCATTTTACAAAAATGCGGCGCAAAGATACTACTTTTTATTCAGTAGTTTGATACAAAAGCGTGAAAAATGTACAAAAAGAGCAATAAACACTGAATATCACTTAAAATTAGTAAACAAAAGGATAAAAAAGTGTCGCATTGGGGGAAAGATGCGGAAAAATAGGTATCTTCGCAGAAATTTATATAATTTAGGATAATAGTGCGCCCGCGGAACGCGCTTGCACGTACACAAGGAAATATGCGACACCCGTTACACCTTTTCAGCTACTGCCCCAAATGCGGCAGCAATGACTTCAGGGAGAACGACTTCAAGTCCAAGCGCTGCGGCAGCTGCGGCTTCATTTACTACTTCAACCCGCTTGCGGCTACCGTGGGTATAATAACCAACAGCAAGGGGCAAGTACTGGTGGCACGCCGTGCCAAGGAGCCGGCAAAAGGAACACTTGACCTGCCGGGCGGCTTCTGCGACAGCTATGAGACCGCCGAGGAGGGCGTGAGGCGCGAGATTGAGGAGGAGACCGGGCTCAAGGTGAGCGGTACGCGCTACCTGTTCAGCATACCCAACACGTACATGTACTCGGGTATGGAGCTGCACACAATGGACCTGTTCTTCCTTTGCAACGTTAAGGAGAGCGCCGCACTCACTGCCGACGACGATGTTGCCGAACTGCAGTGGATTGCCATTGAGGAGCTACGCAGCCAGGAGTTCGCGCTTGCATCAATAAAAAAACCAATAGAAAAACTTAAAGAGATAAAAAACACACTATAGGATGAAAAGAAGCATTGTTTTACTGCTATGTGCCCTTGCCGGCTTCACGGCCACGGCACAGACCGACAACAAGGAGAGGCTCATAGACGAGTGCCAGCGGCTATATGCCGACGGTGAATACACCACCGCACTCACCGTGCTTGAGAAGATTGACCCTAAGGGGCTCGACAGCGAGAAGCTGCAGGAACTTGAACTGCTGAAAGCGCTGACGTTATACGAGAGCGATGTTCTCGAAGGACGCGCCATGCTGTTCCAATACCTTGCCGACTACCCCGAGAGCGCCAAGCGCGAGCTGCTATACAGCTACATAGCGCAGTCGTATTACCACACCGGCAACTACGACCAGGCATGCAACTGGTTCGGCCAGTGCGACATGAAGCGCCTCACCCCTGCGCAGCGCGACAAGGCCACACTGCTCTATGCGCTGTCACTGCTGGACTGCGGCAATGAGGGAGCGGCCGAGAGCCTGCTTACCGGCCTGGTACTCGAGAGCAAGGAGTACGAAAAGGATGCCAAGTTCTACCTTGCCGTAATAAACTACAACCGCGACACCCTTGACGAGGCTGCCGAGGTTTTCCGTAGCCTTGAGCGCGACACGAAGTATTGCGGAGAGTCGCAATACTACATCACCGGCATATGGTTGAAAAAGGGCGAGGTTGCACGTGCCGCCGCCATGAGCCGAATGTACCTCGAGAACAACAAGCCTACAGTACCCGAGTATTACCGCATGTACCAGATGCTTGGTGCAGCCGAGTTCATGCAGGGCAACTACGGGAGCGCCGCAGAGGCCCTGACCACATACGTGGAGAACTACTCCACCCCACAGCGCATAGCCCTGTACCAGTTGGGTGTAAGCCTCTACGCGACAGGAGAATATGACAAAGCCATGCAACAGCTTGTGCTCTGTGTTGAAGGAGAGGATGCCATAACACAGAGCGCACTGCTGCACATTGGCCTCATACACCTTGAGAACGGCAACAGCAACAGCGCCCGCCTGGCACTGGAACAGGCTGCCACAATGACCTATGACGACAAGGTGCGCGAGGAAGCTCTCTACAACTACGCGCTGTGCATACACCAGACACGCTACTCGCCCTTTGCCGAGAGCGTGAAGACATTCGAGCAGTTCCTCAACGACTATCCCAAATCGGCACATGCCGACAAGGTGAGCGGCTACCTCATTGAGGTGTACAACAACACACGCAACTACAACGTGGCACTGCAGTCAATAAACAAGATAAAGAACCCGGGAGATAAGATTCTTGAGGCAAAGCAGAACATCCTCTACCGCCTTGGTGTGCAGGAGTTCATCAACGGCAACATGGACGGCGCCATAGACTACATGAACAGCTCGCTGAACCTTGCAAAGTACAACGCCGAGACACAGAGCAACGCGCTGTTCTGGAAAGGCGAGGCACTCTACCGCAAAGGCGACATCGCCGGAGCACGCCGTTGCTACAGCCGCGCCACAGGCAACAGCCTGGCGACATACGGCATTGGATATACATACTTCAAGGAGGGCCAGTATGGCGAAGCGCTGAAAGAGTTCATGCGTTTTGCAAAGAGCGCCGACCCCAATGACCGCGAGACACTCTCCGATGCATATAACCGCATTGCCGACTGCCACTTCTACCAGAGAGACTTTGACACAGCAGGCGAATACTATGCAAAGGCAGCTAACACGTTCAACAAGAATGCCGATTACTCGCTCTACCGCTACGCACAGATACAGGGTCTCAAGAACAACAACACCGAGAGCCAGAACACGCTCAAACGCCTGATAAGCAAGTTCCCCGACAGCCAGCACACCGAGCAGGCACTCTATGAGATGGGACGCAGCTACATAAAGGAGAACAAATACCGCGAAGCCATAAACACATATGACAAGCTCATTGCAGGCTTCCCCAACAGCGCCACCGCGCGCCGCGCAATGGCCGAGAGGGCAATGATATACAACTCCTTGGGCGACAGGGACAACGCACTGAAGGCCTACAAGGAGATTATCGCCAAATACCCCGGTAGCGAAGAGGCACAGGTAGCTTTTGAGGACCTCAAGAGCATATACGTGGACATGGGAAGGGTAGACCTTTTTGCCGAGTATGTCGCAAGTGCAAACGGCATGCAGCCGGTAGAGAGCAGCGAGATTGACACACTCACATACATCGCAGCCGAGAAGGCATACAGCCGCGGTAACCTCGCCGAGGCAAAGAAGGCGTTCGAGGAGTACCTGAAGAACCACCCCGCGGGAGCATTCAGGCTCAACAGCTACTACTACAAAGGTGCCATCTGCTACAACGAGGGCGAAGAGGACGAGGCGCTAGAGAACTTTGAGAAGGTGCTTGAGTTCCCATCGAATCAGTACCGCGAGGAGGCAATGGTAGTTGCTGCCGGAATATACTATGACAATGGGGTACTTGACAAGGCCTGCGGCTTCTACAAGGAGATTGCCGCAAAGAGCAGTAACGAGGAGCGCCAGAAGATTGCACTTACAAGGGTGTTGCACATTGCCATTGAGCAAAGCAACAATGACGACATCATTGAGTATGCCACAAAGGTGGAGAACCTGCCGGGCATTTCGCCCGAGGCAAAACGCGAGGCCGCGTTCAGCCGCGCGAAGGCAAACCTTGCACTGGGCAACCGCGACAAGGCATTCGAGGAGCTTGACGTACTTGCCGAGGACACCAGAACAAAAGAGGGCGCCGAGGCAAAGTACCTTGTGGCACTGATGCTGTTCGAGGACGAGAGCTATGACTTCTGCGAGGACGAGATCAACGATTTCATTGAAATGAGCACCCCGCACACATACTGGATGGCACGCAGCTTCATCCTGCTTGCCGACCTCTACACCACACAGGGCAAGACAATGGAGGCCAAGCAGTATCTGCTCTCACTGCAGAACAATTACGAAGGCGATGACGACATTGCCGGAATGATTGCCAAGCGTTTGGAAGATTTATCAACCGGAAACAAACAGAAATAACGAAATATGAAAAAAGCACTTTTATTTATTTCGGCATTGATACTGTCGGGGGCAGCTACAGCACAGACCGACGGCAAGCATGCCGTGGTGAATGTGTCGAACGACTATACCCCCGAGGTAATAGAGGTGACAAAGAAGAGTTTCACCCCAAAGGACAACACCAAGCTCCAGGGCGAGCCAATGACACTCATATTCTCAAAGACAGGCCAGGCATACGACGGTTTCACCAGCGAGACCGATGTGAAAGACGTTCTGCCACAAAGGGAAAAGCTGTTCCCGGGTTATGTAAGGCTGGGCTATGGACTCACCAATGACATCGATGCCAAGGCGGCCTACCGTCTGGCTGTAGGCAAACGGGGTACATTGAAGGCCTATGCCGGATTTGACGGATACAAGTGCCGCGTCGATGGGCTTTACAACGAGTGGGATTCGCGCCTGTTCAAGGCCACTGCCGGCGCCGGCTATACCCACCGTTTCAAAAGCCTAACATTGGGGATTGAAGGCGCATTCAAGAACAATGTGTTCAATTACCAGAGCCCTGAATACCTGTTGGGTTCCCTCACCGACAAGCAGGAGGGACAGGATTACAAGGTGGCTGTGAGCGGAGCGTCGAACCTGCCGGGGGCATTCTCATACACTTTCAACGGAGACTTTGAATACATCACACGCCGTTATTCACAGGGCATGGCGGCACGCATTGGCGAGGCACGCTACGGAGTGGGTGGCAGCATTGGCTACGAAATGGTAAAGGGATGCTTGAGCAACATCGGAGCCCACCTTCGCATGGACGCGTTCACCTATAACAACACCCTGAAGAGCACCGACAAGGGCTACAGCAACATCTTCTCTATTGACGTAGACCCATACACAATGCTCAAACTGGGCAAGTGGAAACTGAAAGCCGGCGTGAAGATGAATTTTGTGACACACGGCAGCGCAGTATTTGCCATTGCCCCCGACATCGAGGCCCAGAGCAACATAAAGGAGAACTTTACTGTATATGGCAGCATCTCCGGCGGCAGGAGCGAGAACGGCTTTGCAAAGCTTGAGGGCATCACACCATACTGGAACTGCAATGAGAGCCTGAAGCCCACATACAGGATTGTGGACGTGAACATGGGCACCCGCCTGTCGTTCGAACCCTTGTCCATTGACTTCAATGCAGGATACGCCTATACAAAGGACGAGCTTCTTGAGACATTGCAGCCACAGGCAACAGGCCGGTTCGCTTTGGCATATGTTGATTTTGGACAGGACAACACCCACCATGCATATGCCGACCTGCGACTGGGATGCGACCTGCGCAGTTGGGTGAAGCTCTCGGCCGATGCAAGATATGACTTCTGGAACTGCAACAAGAAGGAACTGCTGATGATGAAGCCACAGATTACCGTCGATGCCAATGTTGAGGGAAGGATTATAGAGCACCTTACCATGAGGGTGGGATATAACTTCACACGCTACACCAAGAGCGGGACGGCAGGACGCATTACCGACAAGAACGACCTCTATGCACGCATAAGCTACCAGATAAACAAACGCTTCGGAGCCTACATACAGGGCAACAACCTGCTCAACTGCAAGTATTATGCCTATGCAGGCTATGTGACCCGCGGAATAAGAGGTTCACTGGGAGCAACTGTGAACTTCTAAAGAAACTGAAAGGTTAAAGCGGAAAACGGAAAAGTTAAAGATTAATACCGTGTTTTCCGATTTGACCTTTCAGTTTTGACCTTTAAAATGCGTCGGCATTCCACGGATGCCGACGCATTTTTTCTCCTATTTAAAATAATATATTATTTTAGGGAAAATGGGGTGAAAATCTTTTTATTTTTTTCGTTTTTTTGATTTTAATATACAGGAAACTTTTCTACTTTTGCGGCAAATTCGAAACGTGTTTCAGCGCTATGCATAAAAATCTAGTAATAGTTGAGTCACCCGCCAAGGCAAAGACAATTGAGAAATTCCTTGGCAAGGAGTACAAGGTATTGTCCAGCTACGGACACATATGTGATTTGAAGAAGAAGGAGTTCAGTATAAACACCGAGACCTTTGAACCGCTCTATGAGATTCCAGCCGAAAAGGAGAAACTCGTGAGCAGCCTCAGGAGCGAGGTAAAGAAGGCCGACATGGTTTGGCTGGCATCCGATGAGGACCGCGAGGGAGAGGCCATCAGCTGGCACCTGTTCACCGAGCTTGGGCTCACACCCGAGAAGACAAAGCGCATTGTGTTCCACGAGATTACAAAGAATGCAATCCAGGCGGCTATCGAGAACCCAAGGGAGATTGACATCAACCTTGTATATGCACAGCAGGCACGCCGTGTGCTCGACCGCATCGTGGGCTTCAAGCTGTCGCCCGTACTTTGGCGCAAGGTAAAGCCAGCATTGTCGGCAGGCCGCGTGCAGAGCGTTACAGTGCGACTCATCGTTGAGCGCGAGCGCGAAATAAACAAGTTTGTCAGCGAGAGCGGCTACCGCGTGACAGCGCAGTTTGAGCTTCCCGGCGAGGATGGCGAGAACAACGTACTGAGCACCGAGCTGTCAAAGCGTTTCAAGACAAAGGAGGAGGCCGAGGCATTCCTGGCTACATGCAAGGAGAGCACATTCACCATTGAGGATGTAAGCACCAAACCACTGAAAAAGAGCCCTGCAGCACCGTTCACAACATCGACACTGCAGCAGGAGGCGGCACGCAAGCTAGGCTTCACCGTGTCGCAGACAATGATGGTGGCACAGAGACTGTACGAATCGGGATACATCACATACATGCGTACCGACTCGGTAAACCTCTCGTCATTGTGCATCGGTCCATGCAAGGAGGTAGTTACTGAAATGTTGGGCAAGGAGTACCACAAGAGCCGCAACTACGCAACCCGCACAAAGGGTGCACAGGAGGCTCACGAGGCCATACGCCCCACATACATGAGCAACACCACCATTGAGGGTACTGTTCCCGAGAAGAGACTCTATGAGCTTATATGGAAGCGCACATGCGCCTCACAGATGGCCGATGCACAGGTTGAGAAGACAACCGTGAACATTGCCATCAGCGGCCACACTGAGACATTCGTGGCAACAGGTGAGGTTACTGTATTCGATGGTTTCATCAAAGTTTACCGCGAGAGCACCGACGACGAGAACAGCGGCGACCTGCCTGCAATACCCGCAGTACACAAAGGCGATGTGCTCACCACAAAGGAGATTGTGGCAACAGAGCGCTTCACACAGCACCAGCCACGCTACACCGAGGCCAGCCTTGTGCGCAAGCTCGAGGAGCTTGGCATCGGACGCCCATCAACATATGCCCCCACCATCAGCACAATACAGCAGCGCGGATATGTGGAGAAGGGCAACAAGGCGGGCGAGACACGCACATACAACATCATCACACTGAAGAACGGCAAAATCACAGCCAAGGGGGGTAAGGAGACTGTGGGTGCCGAGAAGGCGAAGCTGTTGCCAACCGACATTGGTATCGTTGTGAACGACTTCCTCTTTGAATACTTCCCCGAAATCATGGACTATAACTTCACCGCTACCGTGGAGAAGGAGTTCGATGAGATTGCCGACGGCAAGAGACATTGGGCCGACCATATCTCGGTATTCTACAAGGAGTTCGAGCCAAAGGTCGACAGCATTATACAGACCAAGAAGGAGCACAAGGTTGGCGAGCGCGTGCTTGGCAACGACCCCACCAGCGGCAAGCCTGTATCGGTGAAGATTGGCCGCTTTGGCCCCATCGTGCAGATTGGCTCGGCAAGCGATGAGGAGAAGCCACGTTTCGCACAGATGAAGCCCGGACAGACATTGGAGACAATTACCCTTGAGGAGGCACTGGGACTCTTCAGCCTGCCACGCACTCTTGGTGAACTCGACGGACAGACAATAACGATTGGTGCAGGACGTTTCGGCCCATACATAAAGGTGGGCGACGCCTATGTTTCGCTGCCAAAGACACATGACCCGCTTGCAGTGACACTTGAAGAGGCAACAGAGCTCATTGAGGCAAAGCGCAAGAGCGAGGCCGAGAAGATAATAAAGAGCTTTGACGAGGAAACCGAACTGCAGGTGCTCAACGGACGCTTTGGCCCCTACATCGCATACAAGGGAAGCAACTACAAGCTGCCAAAGAGCGTGACACCGGCCAAGCTGACGCTTGAGGAGTGCATGGAGATTGTCAGCAAGCAACAGCAGGAGGGCGGAAAGGCTCCTGCCAAGAGACGATATACAAAGAAGAGCAAATGACACGCATATTCCTGACCGGGTACATGGGCTCGGGCAAGACCACATTGGGACGCGCCCTTGCCGCCGACATGAGGCTGGAGTTCATTGACCTTGACCACTACATTGAGAAACGCTACTGCAAGAGCATTGCGCAGCTGTTTGCCGAGAGGGGCGAAGTGGGATTCCGCGAGATTGAGCGCAGGATGCTGCACGAGGTGGGCGAGTTCGAGAATGTGATAATATCCACCGGTGGTGGAACTCCCTGCTTCTTTGACAACATTGAATACATGAACGCGCAGGGCACCACGGTATACCTTGACGTTCCGTTGGAGAGGCTGCACATAAGATTGAGCATTGCAAAGGCAAAACGCCCGCTAATAAAGGACAAGAATGACGAGGAACTGATGGCATTCATCACCGAACAGTTGGCAAAGCGCACACCACACTACAGCAAGGCGCAACACTCGTTCAGGGCCGACAGACTCGAGGACACCATGCAGGTGAAGGAATCGGTTGAAGCGTTCCGCCGCGAGTTTGGAGTGTAAGAAAGAGAGAAACACAAGATAAGAACCATTGATAACCCGACATCAAACACCACTTACAAAATGAAAAAATGGCGCATTGAGGACTCGGAGGATCTCTACAACATCAACGGTTGGGGAGCATCCTATTTCAGCATCAACGAGAAAGGTCACGTTGCTGTGACACCAAAGAAGGACAGCGTACAGGTTGACCTAAAGGAGTTAATGGACGAATTGCAGCTGCGTGATGTGGCAGCACCGGTGCTTGTACGCTTCCCGGACATTCTTGACAACCGCATCGAGAAGATTGCGGGCTGTTTCAAGATTGCAGCCGAGGAGTACAACTACAAGGGCGAGAATTTCATCGTCTACCCCATCAAGGTAAAC
>JAZRGF010000067.1:0-2569 GCA_045644005.1 Bacteroidaceae bacterium
TGTTTCTCTGCCATAAAAGCGGATAATCTCTTTAATCTCTTCTTCTGTGCCGCGTTCAAAAACCCTATTTATAACATAATGTTTGTGTGCGCTGAAATCAATCTTTTCGAGTGTGGTGTCCCAAAATAGAGCAGGGCGTATTTTTGACATATCGGGACGATTACTCTGTGACAAACGGCGTTTTTCCTTGGCAATGTCATGATGTACTTGTAATGTCATCAATAGACCTTCCTCTAATCCCAATGCATTCTCAATGCGCAGTGAAAGCGGAATGTTCATAGCTCTGCGACCTCTTATGATTGCACTGATTGTTTGCGGATGTTCGCCAATGGATTCGGCAAAATGTCCGCTTTTTAGTCTATGCTTGTTGAGTTCTCTTTGCAAGAATACTCCTGGATGCAATCCTTTTAATAGTTCAATTTTATCTTTCATGTTGCAAATATAAACAAATTTGTTTAGAAAACAAATGCTAAACTAAAATGTTTACTTTCAATATAGCAAAAAAGGCAATAATATAGCAGTTGCCCAAATCATTAGTTTTTTGCGAAATTGTCATCCTGACGATAGGAAGGATCTATCTAATATGATTTTTTAGATGCTTCGACTTCGCTCAGCATGACATTTGAACGTTGGGTCAATGCTATATTATTGCTAAAAATAAAACAACTTATTTAACTGTTTGCCCTGTGGGGCAACTCCCATTGAAGGCTTCAATGTTGCCTTAACGGCAACCGTATCCCACGCGGGCACGACTATACCGTGCCGCGCGTGACTAATACTCATAAATTCTATGTAGGTAATCTTTATAATAAAATAGTTGCCCCCTTCGGTGGTGGTTAGTTACTGCCATTGAGTCAATCACTGTCGCGTTGCGACTGTATCCCACGCTTTGCGTGACTATTACTCAGTGATTGCCTCTATCATTTTGCAAGCAAAACAATTGACGAAATTGCAGTTGCTTCGCAATCGCCACCCAAGCGGTGCCACCCTTCGGCACTACGCTTGACCTATGGCTCTGCAATTAACCCTGTAGTCGTAATAAAAAAATGACTTCGGAAATTCCGAAGTCATTTTTTTATTACTCCCACTCAATTGTAGCGGATGGTTTTGGTGACATATCGTAGCATACACGGTTGATGTTTGGAACTTCAGCGAGTATGCGGTCGGTGATTTTGAGAAGGATTGGCCACTCGATCTGCTCGATGGTTGCTGTCATTGCATCCACTGTGTTCACGGCGCGGATGATAACCGGCCAGTCGTAAGAACGTGCGTTGTTGCGTACACCTACTGACTTGAAGTCGGGTACTACGGTGAAGTACTGCCATACTGTCTTGTCGAGGCCGGCGTTCTTGAACTCCTCACGCAGGATGGCGTCGCTCTCGCGCAATGCCTCAAGACGGTCGCGTGTGATTGCACCAAGGCAACGTACACCCAAACCGGGGCCCGGGAATGGCTGGCGGTATACCATGTCGTATGGCAAGCCAAGCTCTACACCGCAAGCACGTACCTCGTCCTTGAACAGCTGCTTCAATGGTTCAACCAACTCGAACTGGAGGTCTTCGGGGAGACCGCCCACGTTGTGGTGGCTCTTCACGCACTTTGCAGTCTTGGTGCCGCTCTCAACAATGTCGGGGTAGATGGTACCCTGGCCAAGGAAGTCGATACCGTCGAGCTTGCGTGCCTCCTCCTCGAATACGCGGATGAACTCGGCACCGATAATCTTGCGCTTCTGCTCGGGGTCTGCAACACCCTCAAGGAGGTCAAGGAAACGGTCTGTTGCATCAACATATATAAGGTTTGCGCAAAGCTGGTTGCGGAATACCTCAACAACAGCCTCGCTCTCGCCCTTGCGCATGAGACCGTGGTTCACGTGAACGCAGACAAGGTTCTCGCCAATAGCCTTCAAAAGAAGTGCTGCAACAACTGAACTGTCGACACCACCTGAGAGGGCGAGCAACACCTTCTTGTTGCCAACCTGCTGACGGATAAGTTCTACCTGGTCGGCTACGAAGTTCTTCATGTTCCAGTTAGCTTCGGCCATGCAAGTGTCGAAAACAAAACCCTTAACGGCTTCCTTCATGGCCTCCTCGTCGTTGGCGAACTGTGCGAGCTTGACATCGCAGAGTGCCTTGTCGTGGCCTGCTGCCATAACAGGGAAACCGGCATTGTAGATATCGTGGTTTACATCAATGGCAACACCGTCTATAACGTTGTTGGGGCCGCCGTTGATGATAATACCTTTTACATTGGGGAGAGCCTTGAGCTCATCGACAGTGATGTCGTGTGGGTAGATCTCGCTGTAGACACCGAGTGCGCGTATTGCGCGTGCAAGCACTGTGTTCTCGTGACTACCGAGGTCAAGGATTACAATCATGTCCTGTTTCATATTCTTGAATATATTTAGAAGTTGTTTTATTTCCCAAAAAATAAATCTTATAGGAATTTCTTTTGTTCCAATGTTGCGAAATTACTCTTTTTTCTCTTTTTCAACAATAGTATCAATACAAATATTTTATAAAAAAACGAGAGTGAAAACCACATGGTTTCACTCTCGTTTATGTGCGCTGTC
>JAZRGF010000068.1:0-19458 GCA_045644005.1 Bacteroidaceae bacterium
GTTGCAAGTTACAACTTTTTTTGCAATACAACACTTTATTTCACGGCAAAAGTAGTTTTTTTTTTCGAATCGGTAAACAAATATTAAAAAATCATTGGTGCAAAGAGCAAAAAATAACAATTATAAGTTTTTTTAACATTAGTAAAGAACAACATGCATAAAAACAGAGCAAAAGGTGACGCTCATTTATAAATTATTCCATATTTTTGCATAAAGCTACAAGCCACGGAACACACCAATGGTGAAAAGAAACTTTCTACGCGTACTGACAGACGCCCTCAACCCCTACTCTTGGGTCATGGCAGCAAGGAACCGTGCTTTTGACACAGGTGTGCTCAAGAGCCACGAGTTTGCCATACCCACCATCTGCGTGGGCAACATAACGGTTGGCGGCACAGGCAAGACACCCCACATAGAGTACATTGCAAGACTGCTGAAAACACGATACGTCATTGCCGTGTTGAGCCGCGGATACGGACGAAAGAGCAAGGGCTACATCAAGGCAACAGAGGGCACCACAATGGAGCAGATTGGCGACGAGCCGTTCCAGATAAAAGAGAAGTTTGCCGACATTGACGTTGCAGTGTGCGAAAAACGCGCAGAGGGCATCAGGCAGCTCATGGCCGGCAACAATGTTCCGCAGGCCATCCTGCTCGACGACGCATTCCAGCACCGCCATGTAAAAGCAGGGCTCAACATTCTGCTCATAGACAGCAACCGTCCCGTGTGGTGCGATAATGTCATGCCATTCGGCCGCCTGCGCGAAGATATAAGCGGCATCGGGCGTGCCGACATTGTAATATTCACAAAATGTAAGGATATGACTGCAGAACAAAAGAGAGCATACAGCAGTTATATCTATGAGATAAAGGAGATACCTGTTTACTTCACCACAGTACGTTACGGCAAGCCCTACCCGCTCTTTGGGAACACCGCCATAGCAATGCCCCCTGGAGAGCGCGTTCTGCTTGTCACCGGCATAGCAACCCCACAACCCCTGAAGACCGAACTGAAGGAGCGCGGAGCCAATGTCGAGTTGATGCAGTACGGCGACCACCACAACTTCAGCACCAAAGAGTTAGAGGAGATTGCCAAGCGGTTTGCCGACGGCGGGCACACAATGATTGTGACCACCGAAAAGGATGCCACAAGAATAAGGCAGCACAAGGATTTGCCACAAGCACTGCGCGACAACATCTGTGTCATGCCCATTGAGGTGGAGTTCCTGGATGGAGAAGAGAAATTGTTCAACAATAATATATACGATTATGTTACAGAAAATTCAAGAGACAGCTGAATTCCTCAAAGGGAAGATGACAACAGCCCCCGAGACCGCAATAATTCTTGGTACCGGCCTTGGCAGCCTCGTCAATGAGATAACAGACAAATATGAGATTGAATACAAGGATATCCCCAACTTTCCACTATCAACCGTAGAAGGCCATTCGGGCAAACTCATTTTCGGCAAGCTCGGCAACAAGGAGATTATGGCAATGCAGGGACGTTTCCACTTCTATGAGGGATACTCAATGAAAGAAGTCACATTCCCCGTACGTGTCATGCGCGAGTTGGGCATCAAGACCCTCTTCGTATCGAACGCCGCAGGCGGCATGAACCCCAACTTCATCATCGGCGATCTCATGATCATCAATGGCCACATCAACTTCTTCCCCGAGCACCCGCTACGTGGCAAGAACATCCCTTACGGCGACCGCTTCCCCGACATGGGCGCAGCATATGACAAGAGCCTCATCGCCATGGCAAAGGAGATTGCCGCCGAGAAAGGCATCCGCGTAGTAGAGGGCGTATACCTTGGAACACAGGGTCCTACATTCGAGACACCCGCCGAGTACCGCATGTTCCACCGCATGGGTGGCGACGCTGTAGGTATGTCAACTGTTCCCGAGGTTATCGTTGCGCGCCACTGCGGCATCCGCGTCTTCGGCATTTCGGTAATCACAGACCTTGGTGTTGAGGGTATTGTGGTAGAGTGCAGCCACGAGGAGGTACAGAAAGCTGCCGATGAGGCACAACCAAAGATGACAACAATTTTCCGTGAAATAGTTAACCGCGCATAAGAACAGAAAGACAGACATGAACACAACAAAACGTACCGAAATATCATCACTTGGCGAATTCGGCTTTGTCGAGCGCCTCACAAAAGACATCAAGCCTGCGAACAAGGAGACCGTAATGGGTATTGGCGATGATGCAGCAGTCCTGCAGTTCGGCAGTGACGAGGAAGTCCTCATGACCACCGACCTCTTTATGGAAGGCGTGCATTTCGACCTCACCTATTTTCCCCTCAAGCACCTTGGCTACAAGGTTGTAGTAGCGAACATATCGGATATATACGCAATGAACGGTACTCCAAAACAGATAACCGTCTCGTTGGGTATCAGCCGTAAGTTCTGCATTGAGGACATAGAAGAGCTCTACTCGGGCATACGCCTTGCCTGCGAACAGTATGGCGTTGACATTGTGGGCGGCGACACCACGTCGTCACTCACCGGCCTTGCCATCAGCATAACAGCAACAGGCACTGCGCCCAAAGGCACAGCCGTGAGAAGAAGCACCGCTAAGGAGACCGACCTCATATGCGTCACCGGCAACCTGGGGGCAGCATATATGGGCCTGCAGTTGCTTGAGCGTGAGAAGATTGCCACTGCAGGACAGGACATGCAGCCCGACTTTGCAGGCAAGGAGTACATCCTTGAGCGCCAGTTGAAGCCCGAGGCACGCAAGGAGGTCATTGAGAAACTGCGCAGCGAGAACATCAGACCCACAGCCATGATGGACATCAGCGACGGCCTTGCATCGGAGCTCATGCACATATGCAAACAGAGCGGTGTGGGCTGCCGCATATACGAGGAGCGCATCCCCATCGACTACCAGACAGCCGTAATGGCCGAGGAACTGAACCTCAACGTCATCACCTGCGCACTTGGCGGCGGCGAGGACTATGAGTTGCTCTTCACAGTGCCCATTGCCGACCATGAGAAGGTTGCTGCCATGAAGGACGTACGCGTCATCGGACACATCGTCAGCGATACCATGGGCCTTGCCCTCATCACCCGCGACGGTGTGGAAATGCAGATAAAGGCGCAGGGCTGGACCGCACAGGATAAGTGATGCCATGATACTGCACAACGTTGTCCAGGCCATATTCCTGCTGGCCGGTATCCTGACTCTGCTCTCCTCGGCACTCGATTGGGAGTGGTTCTTCACCGCCGACAACAGCCGTTATATAGTAAAGCGGCTTGGGCGCAACGGAGCACGTTGGTTCTACGGCATCATTGGAGTACTGCTAATTGCAGCCGCAATATTCTTCTACTTCCAGGTGGAAAAAGTAAAATAAGAATGAAAAAAGCAACGGAATTCCGTTGCTTTTTTCATTCTATCATTTTGTTCCAACAATCTTTGTCTCAGGCAGTTCGGCATTTCGTTTTTCAGTCTGCTCAACCAGTGCCGCCGCCACCTGCAGGAATGCCTGCCCATCGGGGGTGTCGGCCTTCATTGCCGCAGGTATTCCCTCATCGCCACTCTCGCATATGCTCTGTACAAGCGGTATCTGGCCAATGAGCGGAATGCCGTATTGCTCGGCCATACGTTTACCACCCTCCTTGCCAAAGATATAATACTTGTTATTTGGCAGTTCGGCAGGAGTAAACCACGCCATATTCTCCACCAGACCAAGGATGGGCACAGCCACTTTGTCGTTAATAAACATATTCACTCCCTTTATGGCTGCTGCCAGAGCAACCTCCTGTGGGGTTGTCACCACAACGGCGCCTGTCAATGCAAGGCACTGCACAATGGTGAGGTGTATGTCGCTTGTACCTGGAGGCAGGTCAATGAGGAAATAGTCCAAATCGCCCCATGCAGCATCGGCAATGAGCTGCTTCAATGCATTGCTTGCCATACCGCCTCGCCACAGTATAGCTTGGTCAGGGTCTACGAAGAAACCGATAGACAGCAACTTGACGCCATACTTTTCAATTGGCAATATAAGGTCACGACCATCAATATTCTCGCTGTAAGGACGCGCATCCTCAACGCTGAACATTTTGGGTATTGAAGGACCGAAGATATCGGCATCCAACAGACCCACCTTGTAGCCCAGGCGCGCCAATGCAATTGCAAGATTGGCCGAAACGGTTGACTTGCCTACACCACCCTTGCCCGATGATATTGCAATCACATTCTTCACCTGTGGCAGAAACTTGCCTACCTCGGGGCGCATGGCCTGACGGCTCACCACGCTGATGTTTCCCTCAATCTCAACCTCCTTGCCCACATACATATGTATGGCCGCCTCGGCCGACTTCACGACCGAGCGTATGAATGGATCGGTCGGTTTGTCAAAGATAAGCGAGAAGCTCACCTTGTTGCCATCGATACGTATGTTGTCATCGACCATTCCGGCCTCTACAAGGTTCTTGCCGTTTCCGGGATAACGCACCTTCTCCAGCGCGTCCATTATAAGTTTTGGATAAAGTGCCATAGTCTCTGTTATCAGATATTATAATCGGCCTCGGCACGGCCCTCGGTTATACCTTTGAAATATGCAGCCACCTCAACATGCGCGGGATGCACCTTGTAGCGTTCCATAGCATCGGCATCCTCAAAAGCCGACACAAGGACTGCATCGTATGCAGTGCCTGCCACACAGACGTTGATACCGACTTCGAGTGCCTTAATCTCGGGGATTACACCCACAAGAGCCTCGAGATGCTCCTTCACCCACAGAGCATGCTGCTGCTTGCTCTTTCCGTTTGCGCCATCAATGAAGCGCCACATTACTATATGCTTGAACATAAATCCTTTTACTGTTATTTTGTTGTTTCAAGAGAGCTACGCTTGCTGCGTCCGTAGCTGCGGTACTCGTCCAGTTCAATCTCCACATCAGGCTCGGCATACTGCTCTTTAGCCGGCAGATTGAAAGCAATATATTTGATGGTTATTCCGCGCGAGAGCCACTGCGACTCGTAGTAGGTACGTATCTGCAGCACATCGCTAACCTCCTCCTGGCCGTGTACATCGTCAATGCACTCTACAACAGGCAGATTGTTCACCTCGGTTATATACTTTGTATATGTGAACATGAAGTTGCTGTCGGTCTTCAGGTGCACCACCGCATCCTGCGCAAGGATATTCCTGTAGCGCGCAAGGAAGAGCGACGATGTCAGGCGCTTTGTCTGCTTTTTCATCTGCGGGTCGGGAAATGTGAGCCAAATCTCACTCACCTCGCCAGCAGCAAACAGGCGGTCTATTATCTCAATATTTGTGCGCAGGAAACCTACATTTGTAAGCCCCGACTCAAGCGCATCGGTAGCACCGGTCCACATACGTGCACCCTTTATATCCACACCAATAAAGTTCTTCCCGGGGAAACGGCGCGCAAGAGCAACGGTATACTCCCCCCTGCCGCATCCAAGTTCCAGCACTATTGGATTATCATTCTTGAAAAAGTCGCGTCCCCAGTTACCCCTGAGCGGAAACTCCACGTCATCAATCATTGAGTAGGGATGCTCAACGACATTAGGATAGGCCGCCATGTCGGCAAATTTCTTCAGTTTTCCTTTTCCCATCTTATTGTCTATTAATCTATAACTGTCACCCAGCCATAAGGGTCGGCAACATCACCATACTGTATTGCGCGCAAACGTGTATATAACTCCGTCAACACCGGACCGGGCTTGCCGTCCTTTGATATCTGGTACGAAACACCCTTCTCCACATCATCAATGCGCCCTATTGGCGACACCACTGCTGCAGTGCCACATGCACCGGCCTCGTCAAATGTCGCGAGTTCCTCCTCGGGAACCTGACGCTCCTCCACGGTCATACCCATGTCGGCAGCAAGACGCATAAGGCTGTTATTGGTTATTGAGGGGAGTATGGATGTTGATGCCGGGGTAACATAACTATTGCCTTTTATGCCAATGAAGTTGGCTGCGCCACACTCATCTATATATTTTTTCTCCTTTGCATCGAGATAGATTTCACACGCATAGCCCTCGCTGTGAGCCTGGCAGCTCGCCTTCATGCCGGCGGCATAGTTTCCGCCCACTTTGAAACGGCCTGTTCCAAGCGGTGCAGCGCGGTCAAAATGGCGATATATGACACAGTCATTCACGGCAAAGCCCTTCTTAAAGTATGGACCCACCGGGGTTACGAATATAACAAAGAGATACTCCTTCGAGGGGTTCACGCCAACCTGTGCACTTGTACCAATGAGCAGAGGACGTATGTACAGCGATGCTCCGCTCTCATAAGGCGGCACAAACTCCTTGTTAAGCTCAACAACCTTTGTAACCATTTCACGGAAGAGTTCCGTGCTTACCTGTGGCATGAGAATACCATCACAGCTGCTCATAAGGCGCTCTGCGTTTGCCTCAAGACGGAAAATGCGAATCTTGCCATCCTTGCCACGGAAAGCCTTGAGTCCCTCGAAGGCGCTCTGGCCATAGTGCAGGCAGGTAGCAGCCATGTGAATGTTTATATTCTCATCGGTATGCACCTCAACTGTGCCCCATGCTCCGTCCTTATAATGACAACGCACATTGCCGTTTGTCTTCCTGTAACCGAAGCCTATATTCGACCAATCAATATTCTCCATTTCTTTACAATTTTCCTTTTTATGATTCGCGAAGATACACATTTTGTCGAATATTGAAAAATTTTCTTTACAAAATAACAGCTGGAAGGCACAGTAGCCTCCCAGCTGTCGTTTATCAATATCCTTAATCTTATTCAGCTACCGCCTCTTCTGTAGCCTCGGGAGCTTCAACCACAGCCTCCTCGGCAGGCTGAGCCTCATCTACAACCTCAACCTCAGCTTTGTTGAAGCATGAGAGTGGCGATGGCGCACCGAATTCAGCAAAGATGTTACCGAGCCACAGACCGGCAGCCACAACAGCAACGGCAACCAATGAAATGAGCCACTTTGCCCATGCAGGCATACCGCTCTTTGCGTATGGGTCCTTCAGCTTCAATTTGGGATACCTTGCAATGTCGGTCAATGTCTCACCGAACAGGATGTTTATCTTGGACGAAGCATTGATTGCCCAACCGTTGGCATTGAGCAACGGAGCGATGTTGCGGCGACGCAGTTTCATCCACGCCAACACCATTGCCGGGCCTGAGATAAATATCATAATACCAATAAATACGGCAATATACTGGTACCATTTAAAGCCCTCAAACAATCCAAGAATACCGGCCAAGGCAGAACCAATCATGCCGACAGCCACACCTATGGCAGCGAAAATACCGGCAAACTTGGCAATATCAAATGGAGGTGTTGGTGCCTTTGCATCACCGTCGGCAGGTTTGGGGGCAGATGCTGCATTTATTTTGGCATCGGCATCCTTCATTATGGCAGCGTCCTTCTCGGCAGCGCTCTTGTTGATGAGATTTTCGATAGTCTTTGCCATTCTGCGATAAGGCGACCAGAATGCCTGACCCACGCTGATTGGGTTCTCGATAATCTTTGTAATGACAGCATCCCACATGAGGCCGTCATTATCGAAATAGATTGCATTCTTGCCCACAAAAATATCGCCGATGTCACCCACCGTTACAGCAGCGACAATGCTTCTCTTCGCAGCACTTGTCTTTGTTGTGCAATCACAGTATACAAGATATATGCCACTTGCAGGAGCCATTGTGTTATGTTTTGCCATATCGGTAACAAGCATACACATGCGGCACTCGCGCTGGTCTATGATAAGTCGTCCGCACTGGAAAACTGCCTTCACCTTCTTGTCTCTGCAATAGAAATCCTGGAATGTCACATAGTTGCGGAGCAAACGGTAGAAATCGCGATAGATGTGCAGGAACTTGTCGACCAAGTCAATGCCATCGGCAGTCTCTTTGAGTTCGAGGTCCTGCCCCACAAGGTCAAGCAGTGCCTGTTTCTTGTCATCGGCAAGTATCTTCTTAATTGTGTCAACTCCCAAAGCCTCTACTTCACCACCCTTCTTTGCTGCTTTCCATGCATTGTATGCAGCAAAAGTAGCACCAATGGCAGCCCAAGACTCGGCTGTGAGAACCTTTTCCTTTGGCTTTACAATAGAGAGAAGGGTGTTGAACTTTGCCGACCATGCAGGATTTATGGCAGCCGCGAGGTCCAGTTCGGCCTTGCCGGTGAGGCGTGCAATGGGATATGCAGCAATCTCCTCGGTCTTGCCGGTGAGGTTCTCGGCGCTGATAGTCTCAATGAGCGCAGTCTGCACATCAAGCTTCGCCGCACTCTCGGGTGAGAAAGAGGCAAGCTCGGCACGTACAAAATAGTCCTTCATCTTGACATCGAGAGCGTTGTATGCCTCGATGGCTTTGTCGGTGTCGGCACCATAAGGAGCATCTACCATTGCCTCGTTCCAAGCAAGGTAGTCGGCCAGAGCCTGATAGAATTTCTCGATAAGCTCGGCATTCGCGCCATTCATGCCACAGCGGTCGGCAACACCGCCAAACGTGTTCACGATAGCGGCAATCGCAGCCTTCTCCTCGGCGGCCTCGGCAGTCTGCTCTGTAATGACTCCATCACCGTTGAAGCGTGTCTTGGCAAAAATTGCTGTAATGTCCTTTGTATCGGCCAATGAAATGACCTTGCCATCTTTTGCCAGATTAACAAGAATCTGCTTGGCCGATTTATATAGTTTTGCACCGTCGGCATTTGCCTGATTGAATTGCTCTACATCGATGCAGTCGGCACCCTTTACCAACAAGTCGGCATCCTTTATCACTGCTGTCAGCCACTGCGATGTCGCAATTACGTCATTTACACGAATGCGCCCGTCATTGTCGGTATCAATATACTTCAAGCTCTTCTCATCTATATCAAGACCGACTGTAGGGCATGAAAGCACAGTCCATTTCTTAATGTCCAGTTCTGCCAAATGAGCGATGTCGGCACCGGTTGTAATCTTCACACGTGTGGAACCACCGATGTTCTCATAGCTCCACGAATGTTTCTTTGTTGCCATAATCAGTTAAAAAAATCTTTTATTTATGTGTGTTTTATCATTCAATATTCTACAAATATAGTGCACATGCCATTATTTTGCAAAAATTAAGTTTTATTTTTTCAAACGCACCATCCTGTCATGCAAGTTCCACCACCTCGAGGTCTTTGATTTCACTACCGTCGATGGTGAGCTTGACAAGCGTGCGCACGGCATGCCAACCTTGCCTTCCTGCGGCGCCCGGATTCACATGCAGGCAACCTATCTCCTTGTCATATATCACTTTGAGGATGTGGGAATGGCCGGCAACAAAAAGTTGTGGTCTTTCGCTGCGCAACAAATCGCGTATAGCGGGAGAGTATTTGCCGGGATAGCCCCCGATGTGGGTCATGAGCACATTACACTCCTCTATTTTAAAACGGAGTACTTCGCCGAAACGCAGGCGCAAATCGCGCCCGTCTATATTGCCGCACACGGCACGCACTGGGCAATGAGCTGAGAGACGGTCAACAATCAGGGGGCTGCCTATGTCACCGGCATGCCATATCTCATCACACCCTGCAAAGTGGATAAGATACTTGTCGTCCCACCAGGAGTGCGTGTCGGAAAGTATTCCTATGCGTTTCATCAAGAAAAGCGCTTTGCAACCAGCTGCTTGATAAATTCGACAGTGCCTTCTACGCCAAGACGCGAGGTATTGAGACAGACATCGTAGCTCGCGGCATCGCCCCACTGCGTGGTGGCATAATAGTCATGGTATGAACGGCGTTTCTTGTCGTTCTTCTCAATGAACTCAACGGCAGCATCGTGTTCCAGATTCTCGCCACGCATTATGCGCTGCACGCGGTCGGCATGGTCAGCTGTAAGGAATATGCTCAGCATTGCCGGATGGTCGCGCAACACATACTCGGCACAACGTCCCACAATGATACAGCTCTCATTCTGCGCTATGTTGCATATCGCCTCGCTCTGTATTTCAAACAGTTTGTCATTGTCAATGCAACTGCCACCTGTGAGGTACTCCGATATTGAGCCATGGATGCTGAAAATGCCTCCGAAAAGAGAGGTCGACTCACACTCATCGGCCTTCTCGAAGAGCGAAGCATCGAAACCGCTGGCCTGTGCTGCCTCTTGCAGCAATGCCTTATCATAGGCCTTGACACCCAATTCACGTGCAAGCAACTCTGCCACCTCCTTGCCGCCGCTACCGGGCTGGCGGCCAATTGTCACTACAAACTGTTTCATATCAAATGTTATTTGTATTATCCTGTTTCCACTCCCTGAACTGCAATACAAGTGTCACCACGGTGAGCATTGCCGCCACAACATCAGATATTGGCATGCTGTACCACACTCCCTCCACACCGTAGAAGCGCGGCAGGATAAGAAGCAGTGGTATGAGCATGAGCACCTGACGTGTAAGCGACAGGAATATCGAGCGGTTCACCTTGCCAATG
The DNA here is from genome assembly GCA_045644005.1 of Bacteroidaceae bacterium. Taxonomy (GTDB): domain Bacteria; phylum Bacteroidota; class Bacteroidia; order Bacteroidales; family Bacteroidaceae; genus HGM04593. Next base: position 10,427 of record JAZRGF010000068.1, read on the forward strand.
CTTTGAAAGAAGTTGGTTGTCACAAGCTGGAAGCCGATGACAGGCATAAACATGCACATGACCCTCATCGCCCACGATGCACGCTCTATGAGTTGGGGTTCAGATGTGAATATGCGCGCCACAAGTTCCGGGAAGCCCACACATACCGCAAAGCCTACCGTTGTGACCAATGTTGCCCACAGCATAGTGAGCATGAGCGCCTTGCGAACCCTGTCGGGGCGTTTTGCACCATAGTTGTAGCTTACAATGGGCTGCATACCTTGAGTGAGACCAAGCACAATCATCACGAATATGAACTGCATGCTGTTTGATATGCCATAGGCAGCGGTGGAGAGGTCACCATCGGACATTGAGACGCTGTTGTTACGCAAGCCCTGATTGATGATGATTACCACCATGCAGGCTGCGGTATTTATGAGGAACGGTGACATACCAATACGCAATATCCTCTTTACGATATCGCCACGGAGCCTGTATATTCCACGCTGCAGATGCAACAGTTCGTTTGGATTGCTGAGCAGTTTTGTCTGCCACATGAGTGTCACAAGCTGCGCGAGGATGGTTGCCAAAGCCGCTCCACGTATTCCCATGCCAAAGACAAAGATGAATATAGGGGTGAGCACAGCATTCATCACCACCGTCATGATGGTGGCTGTCATTGCCTGCTGGGGGTGACCCGATGAACGCAACGCCGCGTTTATACCAAAATAGAGGTGTGTAATGACATTACCTAACAGAATCACCTCCATGTAGTCGCGGGCAAAAGGCAAGGTATTCTCGCTTGCACCGAAGAACAGCAGGATATCGTCCATAAACATGAACGACACGGCAGCAAACAGCACACCCACAACAACGTTGAGCGTCACCAGGTTGCCAAGGATGTTCCTTGCCGAATCGTAATCGCGCTGTCCCAGCCTCACCGACAACAGCGTTGCACCACCCACACCAATCATTGCACCAAAGGCAACCGAGAGGTTCATGAATGGGAATGTATTGGTGAGACCCGAAATTGCATCGGTTCCCACGTTGGGAATGTGCCCGATGAACGCGCGGTCAATAAGATTGTAGAGTGATGCTGCAATCTGTGCTATGATGGCTGGAATGGCATATTGCGTAAGCAGTTTGCCAATGCCCTCCGTGCCCAATTCTGTAGGGACTTTTTTTGTCGTGGTATTGCTCATAAATTTTGTAAATTCTGCATTGTGGCAACAAAAAAGATATACCTTTGTATATACCATGCGCCAATGCAAAAATAGTCATTTTTTTTGACTGTGTGAGCGGCGTTATATAATTTTATCAAATTGCAGACCTATGTTTGAAGAAAAAAGTGTACTTGTGGGAATGAGCGGCGGCATTGACAGCACTGCTGTGTGCAGCATGTTGCTGGAGCAAGGCTACAGGGTAGAAGGTCTCACCCTCGTTACCTGCGACAGCGGCCTGCGTGCAGCCGAAGACGCTGCGCCATTGGCTGCAAGGTTGGGCATACCACACCACATTGCCGACGTGCGCAGCGAGTTCCGCGAGCTTGTAGTGGAGCCGTTCATAGGCGAATATATGAGCGGCAGGACCCCCAACCCCTGCGTGAACTGCAACCCCACAGTCAAATTCCGTCTGCTCCTGGAGTGGGCCGACAGGCTTGGTTGCGCAAGGATCGCCACAGGACACTACGTGAAAATAAAAGAGACAACCGGCAACGACGGGCAACCACGTTACTACATAGTAACAGGCGACGACGACCGCAAGGACCAGAGCTACTTTTTGTGGAGACTGACACAGCAACAGCTGTCGCGCGTCACCTTCCCGCTTGGAGGTTGGGAGAAGCCCCAGGTACTTGAATACCTGAAAGAGCACAACCTGCAGAGCGCCGCCAAGGACGGGGAGAGCATGGAGGTATGTTTCATCCCCGGCGACTACCGCGATTTCCTGCGCGCCAATGTTCCCGACATAGACACATGCCCCGGCGGCGGTCAATTCGTTGACAGCGAGGGGCGCACATTGGGCAGACACTGCGGCTACCCCTTCTACACCGTTGGACAACGTAAGGGATTGGGGGTAGCCTTGGGCTACCCGGCCTACGTGCTGAAGATAAACGCAGCCAAGAACACAGTAATGCTTGGTACTGAAGAGCAGCTGCAAACCGATTTCATGCTCATTGAATGCCCTGAGTGGGTTGATGGCATACCCGGGAATTTGAGTGTGAGAGTGAGATACCGCAGCCACCCCATCGAGTGCGACGCGCCCGTTGCCACAAGCGACGGACGTTGGCTGGTGCGGCTGCACAGCAAGGTGCAGGCTATCACTCCGGGACAGTCGGCCGTGTTCTACAATGGCAATGACGTTGTCGGCGGTGCATTCATTGCCGACCAACGAGGAATAAACCAATGGATTCCAAAGGAATGATGAACAGTATTGAAACACCACTGACACTATATTCGCTCAACAACCTTGTGCACAATGCCATTGCCGATGCCCTACCCTCGCGTTACTGGATTACAGGCGAGTTGAGCGAGGTGCGCGAAACAGCTGTAGGACACTGTTACATTGAGCTAGTGCAACGCGACGAGGAGACACAGGAGACCGTAGCCAAGGCACGCGGCACGGTGTGGGCACGGATATACTCCCTACTCCGCCCCTATTTCCTTGAGCAGACCGGCCAACCGTTCGCTGCAGGCCTGAAAGTGCTGCTGCAGGTGACGGTGAGCTTTCACGAACTATACGGCCACACGCACGATGTGTGCGACATTGAGCCTGCATACACCATTGGCGACATTGCGCGCCAACGCCAGCTTATAATCAAACGGCTCACTGAGGAGGGCGTCATCGGGCTGAACAAGGAACTTGAATTCCCCTTGCTGCCGCAACGCATTGCGGTAATTTCATCGGCCACCGCTGCCGGATATGGCGATTTCTGCGACCAGCTCCTGAACAACCGATACGGTTTTGTATTCTACCCCCGCCTGTTCCCCGCCCCAATGCAGGGCAACGGCGCCGAAGAGGGAATAATTGCCGCGCTTGACTGCATAGCACGGGAGATTGACAACTGGGATGTAGTAGTGATAATACGCGGCGGTGGAGCAACAAGCGAGCTTGGATGCTTTGACACATACGACCTTGCCAACAACTGTGCACAGTTTCCCCTGCCGATAATAACGGGAATAGGCCACTTGCGCGACGAGAGCATACTGGACATTGTGGCACACACAAGCGCCAAAACACCGACTGCGGTAGCAGAATTCCTTATACACTCAATGCTCAACAATGAGAGCATGCTATGCGAATTCCAGAACAGCATTGCCACATGCGTTGCGCAACGCATGGAGAGCGAGAAGCGACGGATTGAGACATTCACCGGGCAGTTACCGGTGCTCACAGCCCTGTACATGCAGGGACAACGTCACAGACTCGACCTTTACAGGGAGAGGATTGATGCCGCATCGCCCGAACACATTCTCTCATTGGGCTACAGCATAACGCGCCTCAACGGCAAGGCCGTGCGCGATGCAGGCAACTTGAAACCGGGCGATGAGGTTGAGACAACCGTTGCCGGCGGTACATTCACAAGTGTAATAAAATAAGTATACCATTTGTCATTCTGAGCAACGCGAAGAATCTAAATGTTATATAGAGATTCCTTGAATAGAAACAAAAAATTCGAACAATATGGGAAAGATTACATACAGCGAGGCGATGATGCGCCTTGAAGAGATTACAGCCAAGATACAGGGCGGCAAAGTGGACATTGACGAACTCACAGGCCTGCTGAAAGAAGCACAGGAGCTTGTAAAGTTCTGCCGCGAAAAACTGTACAAGGTAGACGAGGAGATAAAGGCGCTGACCGAGGCAGAGGGGTAAAAAATCAAAGACAATGGCAAAGCTACTCGAATACAGCACAAGAGAAACGGTATTGGCCTTCTCGACATATCGCGGAGAGGGTACGGGTTCTTATGAAGGGTTCAATATTACCCATTATTGTGGCGACACGGCACTCCACGTGGAGCAATGCCGGGAGGAACTTTGCAGAGAATTAGGAATAGATGACAACCACCTTATTCTGCCAAGACAGACACACGGCGACAAGGTTATTGCCATTGACAGCACATTTATGCAATTGAGTAAAGCCCAACAGACCGATGCTCTGATGGGAGTGGATGCAATAATCACCGACCTGGAACAAACCTGCATTGGGGTTTCGACAGCAGACTGCATACCGGTGCTGTTGCATGACACGAAACATGACGTAATAGCGGCCATACATGCCGGTTGGCGCGGCACTGTTGCTATGATTGTATGCAAAATCATCGACAAGATGAAAAGTCTATACGGAAGTTGCGCCGGTGACATTGATGCCATTATAGGACCGGGTATATCCATTGATGCCTTTGAGGTTGGTGACGAGGTGTACGAAGCTTTTAAGGAGGCCGGGTTCCTTATGCAAAAGATAGCCAGGCGCTACCCAGCTGCCGCCGGCGGGGAGAAATGGCACATAGACCTATGGGAGGCAAACAGCCTGCAGTTGCAGCAGTGTGGTGTTGCAAGGGAGAACATTCACATTGCCGGAGTCTGCACCTACAAGAACTGCAGCGATTTTTTCTCGGCACGAAGGCTTGGAATTAAATCGGGTAGAATTTTCAGCGGAATATTGCTGAAGACGGACCTGAAAATATAACTTGACACAGTTTAGTTTACACTACCGAAGACGGACCTTGTATATGGATAGTCGCGGGATACACAGTCAAGACTGTGCCCCGCGACTCCCTCAATAATTTTTAGGCAGTAATTATTTTCACTTATTAACAAACGACTTTTTTAAATCCTGAGAGATATTGATGATAAAATCTCCCATACGCTCAAGTTCATTTACAATATCCAGATAATATACGCTTTCCTGATAATTCTTTTCACCGTTCTCCATCCCCTCAATCTCGGATTCCCGAAGCGTATTCCTCAATTCATTAATATGATTCTCGGCATTATACGCATTTGAAATATCAACAAGAGTACCTTTGTGTGCAGCTTCAAGATTTTCAAGCATTACGCCATAAGCGACATCAAGGGTATCTGCCATCTTTTGTAGGTTACATATAGCATCAGTACTAAATTTCTTGTTATGAATGTTTCTTCTTGATAGAATACGGCTGATAGCCTCACCTGAATCTCCCAGCGACTCCAGTTCTCCTATTATCTTGTACATTGCCTTAATCTTTATAGAGGTTGCCTCGCTGATATCTCCCAATGATACACCATTCAAGAATGAAGCAATTTCGTATTCTATTCTATCTGAAATTTCCTCGTACTTGACCAATTTAGCACGTAACTCTTCAAATTTATTGGAATCATTCTCGGATATTGCCAATTTTGCATACCCAAGTCCAGTTCTTGATATTTGAGCGAAATGTATAATTTCATCAAACGCCTGTTCAGTTGCAAGTTCAGGTGTAGCAACAGGACCCGCCGAAATATATTTAAGCCTAAAAGTTTCTGTTTCTTTATTTTCAGGCACCTTTATAATCCACACAACAGCTTTTTCAATATATTTGACAAACCATATCAGTATAAGGGTGTTGATGGTATTAAATAACGTATGCAACATTGAGAGTCCATACAAAGCAGCAGTGCCTTCTGCCGATATTGATTCACTGACTTCAAATCCCTCTGATGCAGGATTGGGCAGACCGAAAATATACTCGGTGATGCAACCAACCAGAGCAAGGAATGGTTTAAAAAGCAATAGCGCCCACATGACACCAAATACATTGAATATCGTGTGCGACATTGCAGCACGCTTTGCCTGTGTATTTCCCACAGATGCAGCTATATTGGCGGTAATTGTTGTACCGACATTCTCACCCAACACCATAGCACATGCCATATTAAACGGTATCCAGCCCATGCTGAGCATAATGAGCGTAATCGCCATTGTTGCCGAAGATGATTGGAGCACCAAAGTCAGCACTGTACCAAAAACTAAAAAGATAAGTACAGAACTGAAACCATGACTTGACCAACTCTTTACGAACTCCAACACTTGTGGTGTCTCGTTCAAATCCGGTACGGATTCTTTCATAAAGGAGAGACCGAGGAATAGCAGACTGAAACCGACAATAAGTTCACCAATATTCTGACGTTGATTCTTTTTCGAGTTTGAAAATAGGAAACCGAATGCCATTAAAGGGATGGCCAGAATTGAAATGTCAGCCTTGAATCCAAGCCATGACACGAGCCATGCAGTCACAGTCGTACCTATGTTTGCACCCATAATAACGCCAATAGCCTGTACAAGCGTAAGAAGGCCGGCATTGACGAAACTTACTACCATAACGGTAGTTGCTGATGATGACTGAATTACTGTAGTTATTCCCAAACCAGTCATAACACCCTTAAAAGGATTGGATGTCATTGCAGACAGAAATCCACGGAGTTTGTCACCGGATGCTTTTTGTAATCCAGAGCTCATCAGGTTCATTCCATACAGGAACATTCCTAATGCTCCTAAAAGTGTAAATATTTGAAGTATTCCCATATTTATGCAAGTTGATTCATTACAAGGTAGCAATTATAAATTACGAAACACAATATCATCAACAAGCCACTTATCCTGCCAATCTTGCCTTTTAGACCGATTATCAAAGGCAGTATGGCTGCTGCAATCATAACATAATAATCAGTAGATGTTATTCCTGAAGAGGTAAGCGGCATAACTTGTGAGCTAATCCCAAGGATAAGTGTTATATTGAATATATTAGATCCAATGATATTACCCAATGCCATTTCAGTATTTTTCTTGACCGCTGCAGCAACAGAGGCCGCCAGTTCGGGCAATGACGTTCCACAAGCAATAAGCGTCAACGAAATGAAAGCGTCATTTACACCAAAGGATTTCGCAATGAGTACTGCATTATCTACAAACATATCACAACTTGTGATAAGCAATACCAATCCTCCGACAACTTTGATTACAGCCAACCACAAAGGAGTTGCTTCTTCGACATCAACGATATTGGTTATTTTGTTCTTTCTATCACGCGAAAAAGAATACCACATAAAGAACACAAAAGCAGCCAAAAGCAATAAACCATCTATACGGCTTATTGTCGCAGGGGGCCCTTCAAAGAAATTAAATGCAAGAACTGTGAGCAATATCGATACCGCGACACATAGAGGTATCTCAAATTTCATATTCTTCTTGTCTATAGCGATTGGAAAGCACAATGCCGTCACTCCTGCAATTCCAAGAATATTAAAAATATTAGAACCTACTACGTTACCGATAGCCACATCTGCATTTCCATTTAATGCTCCCAAAAAACTCACTACGAATTCAGGCATAGAGGTACCTACCCCAACAATTGCAGCTCCGATAACAAAATCAGATACACGATATTTCTTTGCAATGGACACCGCTCCGGCAACAAGATAGTCTGCGCCGAAGACGATGCCAGCTAAAGATGCAATAAGAATAATATATTCCATCTTACTTCAAAAGATTTGCAATTTTACTGATTTCATATTCATACATCTTTGAACAAGGCTCATACTGATGAGGTACGAATTCAAAAAGTTGCAAATATGCCTTTCCTGAAGTTTTACTACAATACATTTTCAACATCAAAGCCTCGCCTTTACCATCTTGGGTCAAATCGATAGCCCCTGGCGATAGAGCCAGTGCTGAAAGTATTGAACTCTTCATGTTTCCAGGAAATGAGAATTCCTTTGCGAAATATATCTCTTTGGTTTCAACATCCTTGTAACCACTTTTCAAAAAACAGAAGCCCAAAGCTCCTATAGCAATAAACGCATACCCTGCAAAGTGAATTTCGGCAGTATCCATGATGAGAGCAAGAACAATTCCTGTAGCTATTAGCGATGAGAATATAAGAATATCCTTGGCTGAGCGAACTCTAATAAATTTCTTTTCCATTTTATCATTCAGTTTATTTGGTTTTAATTATATATAAATTTCAAGAGTTGTCTATACGACAAGCACAACGGCATCGCACTGTTTTAACAGAGCAATGTCGTCAAAAAAATATTATACAAACCACTAAATGATAAGTTTGCCAAGAGTAATCAACCATGAAGCTGATTTGGCAAAACGATGTAGATAGCTTAAAGACTCTTTTTGAATGAAATTGGAGATGCCGACATTAACAACTTTGCCGCTTTTTACAAATTCAAAGTTATTCTTATGCCAACCATTTGTCCTTTTGACAACATTCGGTACGCGATATACATTGCTTATACCTGATATTTGACGGGGAAGATTGAGATCTAAATCCGGTGTATCAATGTCAAAACATTGGACATCAATATTAGGACATGAAATATTGGCCTGATTCTCAACAACCTGAGAATCAGTCTCTACAGTGCAACCAACCAAAGCGACGGTTGCGAATATTAGCAGAATAAACAACTTCAGTTTTTTCCCCACAAAATCAATAACATATTCATTTCTAATGCAAATATATAATATTTGAAGAAAAGCAACAATACGTTTGTGTTATATTTATTTAAAGAAGGTAACTACCTATGTCATCTTCGTTGAAGTAGCTCTAGTTCGCAGTAAAAGTACTAGTAAACTTGACTTTAACTCGCACACCCGCAGCTTTCAGCTTTAACCACACTTCGTGTGCTTGAACCTGCTACCGCTCGCTGTAAAAGCACAAGCAAGCTTGGCTTTTGCTCGCTTAACCGCAGCTTTCAGCTTTAACCACACTTCGTGTGCTTGAACCTGCTACCGCTCGCTGTAAAAGCACAAGCAAGCTTGGCTTTTGCTCGCTTAACCGCAGCTTTCACCTTTCCCATTTCACCTTTCAGCTTTCAGCTATCAAAAAAAAGCATCGCCCCGCATAGAGAGCGATGCTTTTTTATCATCAGATTCCGTGGATTAACCACCGAAGTTATCGTACATGATAGACTTCTCCTCAACACCAAGGTCTGTGAGCATATTAACCACAGCCTTTGACATTGGGCCGGGACCACACATGTAGTACTCGATATCCTCGGGAGCCTCGTGGTCTTTGAGGTATGTCTCG
>JAZRGF010000069.1:0-1217 GCA_045644005.1 Bacteroidaceae bacterium
GACCTTGCCGGTGCCGCTTCTCCTGCAGCAAAGCTTATGGGTGTGGACAAGGCACCAAGAATAATCCTTGTTGAGCCGGAGGGACGCGTTGTGTCACTCGACATGGATATCGATGAGGTTGTAATGCGCGTTGAGCAGATACTCGCAGGCGACCTATATTACTTCGACCAGGCTGAATATAAATAACAGACAATGTTCTACGCATAAACAGCAAGCGGCTCACTAAGTGAGTCGCTTGTGCTATATTAAATCCAAAGCAAATATTTTTAACTTTTTGGGAGCGCAAGCCCATATTCTGTGCCTATTTTTCATAAAAATCAACAAAAAGGCAACATTTTATTATAAAAAATCAACAACCGATGTTTTTTTCCACTATATTCGCAATGTGTTATTCCCCTAAAAGGGGAAGCGACTGTTACGAAAAAGGAAATCATTATTAACCAAAACCTAATTTTATGAAGAAACTTTTACTTTTATTCATGTCGATGTTCCTTATGCTTGGAACATCTGTAGCACAGGACAAGGGTGACGGCAAGGACGAGGGCGATGCCGCTTTCGCGTTGCAGTATTCTACTCCAGCGAATGGTGAGTATACCTTCACAGTGTACAACATCCGTCTCCAGTTCAACAAAGAGATTGTAGTGACACTGCCTGAAGGTGGTATTGCTGTTACAAACAAGAACACAGGTGATGTTGTAAAGATTACACGTCTTGACAACAACGAGTGGATTGAGAAGTCAACCGCGGTATTCTTGTTCGAGCAGAAAACCGTTGTCGGCAAGGAAGGAAAAGAGGAGTTGCAGGACCTGGTAATTGACATCCCAGGCGAGTGGAGTTACACAATCCCTGCAGGCTGCATTAAGAGCACCAGCGGCGAGGAGTTTGCCGAGCAGACATTTACATTCACCATTGCTTCATCAATGGATATTGAGAGCATTTCTCCTGCTAGCGAAGTAACAAAGCTCGATAAGATTGAAATCACATTCCCAAAAGCAATTAAAAGTGTCAACACAAGCAAATTGTCACTCCTTGACAACTATTGGATGCCGGCTTCTGCCTTCAAGAGCGAGGTTACATACAGCGACGACCGCAAGACCGTGACATTGGAGCTTGAAACACCTGTTACAACTCCCGGAACATATAACCTTGACATATACCAGGGTGTGTTTGTCAGCGAGGATGGTGCGCTGAACAACTACAAATATGTATCGTTCCAG
>JAZRGF010000070.1:0-4919 GCA_045644005.1 Bacteroidaceae bacterium
GCTTTTAAGCCCGGAACAACCAAAGAACGCATAAATTCCTATGTTTGTTACACTGTTAGGGATTTCAATGCTTGTAAGACCGGAGCATTCATAGAACGCACCCTCTCCAATGCTTGTAACACGGTAAGTAGTTACGTTTACACCATTTAATGTTACATTGAAGATTTTACCCTCGTCGTTACCCCCGTTAGTAGACACATCTTTAGTATATTTTACAACGAGAGTGTGTGAGCCGGATGTGTCAAATGCCTTTTCGTAACTGCCGGAAAGTATTCCGCTCTTCTTTAGAACCTCAACTCCGTCAAGGGTTATTATCAACCAGTCGTAATTGCTTTCACTGCTCACCGACCAGTCAAATTTAAGAATATTACCGGCCGCCACATTAAGGGTGTAGCTTGTTTGCGACGTAGTATTGTTACTTTTGTTGGTAGATGTCCAGGCATCAAAGGTTTTGAGAACATTTGTACCGGTTTCAGACACTGTTTCTGGAATTACTACACTACCGGAATATTCATCTGAATAGTCACTCCATTCTGTTCCCTTAAAAGTCACCGCCACAGTCTTGTCCTCCTCGGACAGGATGTTGTAATAAATTCCACCCACCTCAAAGTCGTGGGCTGCCACCGCTGTTGCACACAGCATTAACAATGCTGTGAATAGATGTTTTAGATGTTTCATAATTATTTTATTTAAGATGATTATTTATTTTTCTATTTCCGGGTTTTTCCAAACAATATAATTATAGTACTTTGGCTTTGCAGGAATTTCTTCCCCTACCGGTTTGAAACGGAATCGTTCCCAAGCCTCATATTTTAGCAGTTCTTTGACAGCCTGGCAATGGTCGGTAAGCCCGGCTACCTCGCGTGGCAAAAGAACAAGATTTCCCACGCTTGTGTGGTAACGGGCATCGTAACAAGTTTCAGGCCAAATGTGGCAAGCTTCGTAGCCACGGAACAACCGTTTTGAAGTTGTGTATATGCCATAATGTTTCAACCCCTTGAGCACAGCGGTCTTTATTGCTCTGTTTGCATAGGTGTTATCGTCGAGACGAACTCCTTCCGCATCAAATCCACCTTTTTTACTCTCTTTTGTTCGTTTAACTGTGTAGTGATACCAGGCACCAAATTCATTGCCACGTTTTTGATTCTTGTCCGAGCCTTCTTTGCCGTTTTTTACTTTATCGAAGATTTCCTTTGAGCAGAACACAGCCGATTGTGCAACAAGTTGACAAGCGAAAAGGTCGAAATTCTTGATGTTGATTGATTTTAGATTTACTGAAGAGTTAGTAATGCCGCAGACAAAATCGCCCAGCCTAATCAATCCGGTTTTCCATTGAGGATGTGCCTTCTTCCCCGGGTGTGCGCTAAAATACTCCTCAAACGATTGAGAAAGCGACTCGATTGGTGTTTTGCTTACAACAGCTTTTTTTAGCCATTCACTAGTTTGCCCCTCATTGGCTTTGTCCAATGACCTGACGTAAGAGAGATAACTTTTTTGCGAGTTAGAGCTGATGGTAGCGCTGCTCGCCAAATAGCCTTCAAAATCGTTCAGGATTTTTTCTAAATTGTTTTCCATAAGATTATAGGTGTTAAGTTTTGGCCATATAATCTCACAATCATATACAAAAAAGACGTGAGACTTGCTGCCTTACGTCCACATATCTTAGGCATCGCCAAACGCCTTAACCAAATGAACAATGAAGAAACAATATTCCCACGCCGTGGAATATACACATAGCCTATGCGTAGAACACGCATAGACGGTATATACACAGAATGAGCATTGATTGCTCCAGTCCTTGGTTTAAAATTTTGGCGAATTTAAGATATGGACTTAAAACAAAATGCTTTACATAACTTGTGGATTTCTCCCCACAAACATTGCAAAAGTAATCAATTTTTCACAATCAATGCTCAAAAGGGAATATATTTCTTCATTTATAATATAGTATGTGATACTGCCTTATGGATTTTTTTCGTATCTTCGCGTAATTATTGCACCGAAAATATAGGTAATAACGTAATAGTTGACCCAGAACTTCTAAATATAGAAACTTTTGTCATATCGAGCGAACCAACGGTCGACGCCCGAAGGGGCTAAAGTCAATGCGAGATATCTCAAATACAGTTTACAGAGATCCCTCACACAAGGTTCGGGATGACATTATGCCGGTGCTATATTATTACAAAAACATATACCCAATATTTATGGCCGAAAAAGATGCTGCTCTTACCCCTATGATGCGCCAGTTCTATGAACTCAAGGCAAAGCACCCCGATGCAGTGCTGTTGTTCCGTTGTGGCGACTTCTATGAAACATACTGCTCCGATGCCGTTGTGGCCTCGGAGATTCTTGGCATAACACTCACCAAGCGCTCAAACGGCAAGAGCGATGCTTCAAAAGCCATAGAGATGGCAGGATTCCCCTTCCATGCACTCGACACCTACCTCCCCAAACTGGTGCGCGCTGGAAAGCGTGTTGCTATCTGTGACCAGCTCGAGGACCCCAAGATGACCAAGAAACTGGTCAAGCGCGGCATAACAGAGCTCGTTACACCGGGTGTTTCAATAAACGACAACGTGCTGGACTACAAAGAGAACAACTTCCTTGCTGCAGTGCACTTTGGAAAGCCAATGTGCGGTGTCTCGTTCCTGGACATATCAACCGGTGAATACCTTGTAGCCGAGGGTACATTCGATTACATAGAGAAACTGCTCATAAATTTCCGCCCGAAGGAAATCCTTGTCGAGCGTGGCCTAAAAGGGCGTTTCATTGAGAATTTCGGCACAAAGTTCCTTACGTTTGAGCTCGATGACTGGGCATTCACAGATGAATTTGCACATGAAAAACTGACAAAGCATTTCGAGACAAAGAACCTAAAGGGATTCGGTATCTCACATCTGCGCAGTGGAGTGGTGGCAGCCGGTGCAATCCTGCACTATCTTGAAGTGACACTGCACACACAGATATCACACATACGCAACATCTCACGCATTGAAGAGGAGCGTTACGTTCGACTTGACAAGTTTACAATACGCAGCCTTGAGCTTCTTGGCAGCATGCACGACGGCGGCTCGTCACTGCTGTCGGTAATCGACAGGACATTGACAGCCATGGGTGCCCGCCTTCTGAAGCGATGGATGGTGTTCCCGCTCAAGGACAAGAAACCCATTGAGGAGCGCCTTGACATTGTGGAATACTACTTCCATGAGCCATATTTCCGCGAACTAATTGAAGACCAACTTCACCTGATTGGTGACCTTGAACGTATAATTGCCAAGGTTGCAGCCGGCCGTGTTTCGCCACGCGAACTGGTGCAGCTTAAAATGGCACTGCAGGCCGTTGAACCAATAAAGAGAGCCTGCGAGGCTGCCGACAACGAGGTGCTCAAGCGCATTGGTGCACAGCTCGACTGCTGTGCCGAAATCCGCGACCGCATTGCTGCCGAGATTGTTCCCGAGCCGCCATTACTGCTGAACAAGGGCGGAGTAGTGGCCGATGGAGTAAACGCACAGCTCGATGAACTGCGCCAGATAGCCTATAATGGCAAAGATTATCTGTTGCAACTGCAGCAGCGCGAGAGCGAGCGCACCGGCATTCCAAGCCTAAAGATATCGTTCAACAACGTATTCGGTTACTACATAGAGGTGCGAAACACCTATAAGGACAATGTCCCCGAAGAGTGGATACGCAAGCAGACACTTGTAAATGCCGAGCGTTACATTACTCAAGAGCTGAAGGAGTACGAAGAAAAAATACTTGGTGCCGAGGAGAAGATTCTTGCACTGGAGACACAGATATACAACAACCTGGTTGCTGACCTTGCATCGTACATTCCGGCGATACAGATTGACGCCACACACCTTGCAAGGCTCGATGTTCTGCTGTCGTTTGCCAATGTTTCACGCGCATACAAGTATATACGCCCAGTGATAAGCGAGGAGGATGTGCTTGACATTAAGCAGGGCCGTCACCCGGTGATTGAAAGACAGATGGCGATAGGCGAGGATTATATCCCCAACGACCTGTACCTTGACAATGACAAGCAGCAGATTATCATTGTAACAGGTCCCAACATGGCCGGTAAATCGGCTCTGCTGCGCCAGACAGCCCTTATTACACTACTTGCACAAATAGGCTGCTTTGTACCAGCAGAGAGCGCTGTTATTGGCCTTGTAGATAAAATTTTCACCCGTGTGGGAGCGAGTGACAACATCTCGGCAGGCGAATCAACATTCATGGTTGAGATGACCGAGGCCGCGAACATCCTCAACAACCTGTCGGGACACAGCCTTGTGCTCTTTGATGAGCTTGGACGCGGAACATCCACATACGACGGTATGTCAATAGCCTGGGCCATTGTAGAGTATATACACGAGTACGCAAAGGGTAGGGCGCACACACTGTTTGCAACCCACTACCACGAACTTAATGAGATGGAGAAGAGCTTCCCACGCATAAAGAACTTCAATGTTTCGGTGCGTGAAATTGACGGTAAGGTCATCTTCATGCGCAAACTCATGCCCGGTGGAAGCGAACACTCGTTCGGTATTCATGTTGCCCAACTGGCAGGTATGCCTAAAAGCATCGTAAAACGCTCGGAGCAGATACTCAAGAAGCTTGAGGCAGGGAATAACAGAGGAGAACTGAAAGGCGCTCCCACGGCCGAAATAGCAGACAGCCGCGAGGGTATGCAACTGAACTTCTTCCAGCTCGACGACCCGGTGCTCTCGCAGGTACGTGATGAAATTCTGGGTATTGACGTGAACAACCTTACACCGCTTGAGGCACTAAACAAGTTGAATGACATCAAACGCATTGTAAAGGGTAAATAACGTAAATAATCCATGTACAAACACAAACCTGTCATCCCGACAGAGCGTAGCGACGAGGGATCTGAAAAACAATAGCATAGATGA
>JAZRGF010000071.1:0-1739 GCA_045644005.1 Bacteroidaceae bacterium
CCATTTAGAATTGTCGGATAATTCAAGATTTATAAAGAGTGGGCCGTTTGAGGCTACTGGCGATGTTTTGGTCTTTGCAGGTGATACTGGTTACCTACGGGATAGGACATTGCCAAATCTGAAGTTCTGGAAGTGGGCATCGGCAAACTACCGAGAGGTGTTGTTGGTGCCCGGTAACCACGAGTTTTATGGCAATGGCGATGTGTTAGCCAATGGCGATAGTTGGAGTCGTAAGATATTGCCAAATGTACATTACCACCAAAACAAGGTTGTGAGAATTGACGAAATTGAGTTTATTCTCTCAACCCTTTGGTCGCACATTCGCCCCGAGGATGAGTATTTTGTGCATCGAGGGATGAATGATTTTCGGCAGATTCTGTACAATGGTCGCCGCTTTACCCCTGCCGACTTTAACGCCGAGCACGAGAAGTGTCTGGAGTTTATCAAGCAGAGTGTAGCAGAGAGCACCGCCGAGCGTATCGTGGTGGTAACACATCATCTGCCGACAATGGCAGTTGTTGCACCTGAACACAAAAGCAGCCTACTGAATAGCGCCTTCGCAACGGAGTTAGGCGACTTTATTGCCGACAGACGTATCGATGCGTGGATATTTGGACACTCGCACGCCAACATAGATGCAACAATCGGCAATACCCGGATTGTGTGCAACCAGCTCGGCTATGTTTACTACCGAGAGAACCTCGGCGGCTTCGATGGCGAAAAGTTTATTGAGGTGTAAAATAAAACAGTGACTCTGCTAAAGTTATATTCAAACCTTAGCAGAGTCTTTTCGCGTTTACAGTAAATCCTCTTTTATTTCGCAAAATACTCATTCTTTAACCAATAGGCATAGATAGGATCCTGGAACGAGATCTCGCCAGCCTTGTTGTCCAAAATATCATTCTTGATAAGAGCTGCCTTTGAGCGAGCTACAGATGTCGGAGAGGATATTTGGTAGCGGTGCATCACATCAGTTGAACTAATTGCCTTCTCGCCTGCAATGAGGGCTTTAAGGTAGTTCAGTTGCTGTGTTGTCAAGGTCTCTGTAATCGTTACAAACAACAAACTCAATTGCTCTACCAATGCGGCGTGTGCCTCGCGGACAATTTCAATGGTACAGATATCCTTTGTTCGCAACCACGACTGCTGTGCCAACTGCTGTGCGTAGTAAGGGTGATTATCGACAAGTTCAACAATCAGGTTGGCTGCTTCTTCATTTATTTTCTTGCCTGTATCCTCAAAGCGGCTATTGAAGAACTCTACAAGATAAGGCGTGTCAATCTTATTAAGGAACATCAAGTTGCCAAACTTGTAGAAAGGTTTTGACGAATTTGTAAACACCTCCATCATCATATGGCGTTTGCTACCATACAAGCAGTAAGCAACGCTCTGGTGCTGTTGCCAATGCGAGCGTAACTTTTTCTGGAAATAGTCAGGATCAGTGAACTCTGCTATATTCTGGAACTCATCAACGCAAATCACAATTTTGAGTCCCTTCTTCTGTGCGATTTTCTCGGCAAGGTCAAGCACCTCGTCTGGGTTGCGCTTTACATCCTCCCAGTCGAAATCGATTGACACCTCATTTGTAGGATCTGTGCCAATAGAAATCTTCGGAACAAGGTGCGAGAAAAAGCTTTTTGCGTTCTCTACAGCCTCCTCCCATTTGCTTGATGTCGCAGCGATAACCTTCTGGGCGAGCAAAGAATAGAAGTGCTCCTCATTGCGTACATTAAAGAGGT
>JAZRGF010000072.1:0-1294 GCA_045644005.1 Bacteroidaceae bacterium
AGGAATGATTGACGTGGTATCAAGCGAGGGAGAGGGATGTTGCGTAACCATCTCATTGCCGAGGATGATTCCCTGGAACTAAAGACACTCACCAACGAAGGTGTGGTGATGATTGTCGACAGCAAACGCATACACCGATTACCGTTGTTGCATTTCATAGGCAGGATAAATGGGTAGTTACATATTGCATCAAAAAAATCATCTGCATTATTCGGCTCTGGAATGATGCAGATGATTACGTTCTGAAAAGAGTTTTATTTACTTGACTTTCCAATATCCACCTTTAGCCGGACCGACACGTTCGATGGTGCCATCAGCTTTAAGATTAGCAAGATGCTTTTCTACGGCTTTGGCAGAAATGCCTATCTTCCCGGCAAGGAGCGTTGCGCTCAACTTGCCATTTTCTGAAAGCAAGGCAATGTTTTCTCCCTACTTTTTGTCGGTTTCTCCCGCTTAAACAAAATCTTGTTGGAAAGGAGCAAGCCGGTTATCACGAACGTACCATTACCGTCAACGTGACCTTTTGAAAAACATATAGCCCACCACAACAATAAAAGTCAACAGTTCCGACAGCGGCAGTGCAAGCCACATGCCTTCAACGCCCATCACCTGGGGCAGCAACAGAAAGGCCGGGAACAGGAATACCACACCACGCAACAGGGCGAAGATTGTTGAAGCGGCAACCTTTTCGATGCTCTGCAGATAGCCGATAGCAACAAGATTCAGTATGAAGAAGAGGAAGCCGGTTGCAAAATATGGGAAGCCCTCAATGGCAATCTGCGCTGCAGGGTCACTGTCGGCAATGAACAGATGCACAAGCTGCTCAGGGAAAAGCGTGAATGCAATGATTGAGAAAAGCGAACTGATAACAGCCGCGCGCACTGAAATTGCGAGTGTGCGGTTTACCCTATCCCAGCGCCCTGCTCCATAGTTATAACTGATAATTGGCTGCGCCGACTGCGCTATCGAATTGCCGAACATGAACACAAACGGCGTATAATAACAGGCAATACCGTATGCACCCACACCGGCATCGCCCAGATATTTCATAAATACGTAATTCCCGGCAAAGAGCACAAATGCCATTGTAAGCTCGCCCAGCAGTGCCGAAAAACCAATCTTGCATTGGTACGCGATATTCCTTATTGAAAGAGTAAGGCTTATGGGCGACATCTTCACACCGCTCATCTTCAACGTGCCGGCATACTTCACAAGGTAGACAAACGCCATCACACCGCCAATCACAGTGCTTATTGCCGATGCTATTGCTGCACCCTTCACACCCATTCCGAGC
>JAZRGF010000073.1:0-1320 GCA_045644005.1 Bacteroidaceae bacterium
GTGTAAGGGATGCTGTTTGTGAACACAATCTCAGTCATCTTAGACTCGCGTACGCGCTCAGATGCGTTACCTGACATGATGCAGTGTGAAGCGATAGCACGAACTGACTTTGCACCGTTCTCCATCATGAGGTCGGCAGCCTTGGAGATTGTACCTGCTGTGTCAACGATATCGTCAACGAGAACAACGTTCTTGTCCTTCACGTCACCGATAATCTGCATTGTGTCGACAACGTTTGCCTTTGCACGTGTCTTGTGGCAGAGTACGAGGGGTACACCAAGGCACTTTGCATATGCGCTGGCACGCTTTGAACCACCAACGTCAGGAGTTGCAATTACGAGATCCTCGAGGTTGAGTGACTGGATGTATGGCACGAATACCATTGACGCGTAGAGGTGGTCAACAGGGATGTCGAAGAAGCCCTGGATCTGGTCGGCGTGCAGGTCCATTGTGATTACGCGGCTTACACCGGCAACGCTCAACAGGTTTGCAACGAGCTTTGCACCGATTGAAACACGTGGCTTGTCCTTGCGGTCCTGACGTGCCCATCCGAAATATGGCATAACTGCTACGATGCTGCTTGCCGATGCACGCTTTGCAGCGTCAATCATGAGCAACAGCTCCATCAGATTGTCCGAGTTAGGGAATGTCGACTGTACAAGGAAAACATCCTTTCCGCGGATTGACTCTTCGAAAGAGACAGCAAACTCGCCATCGGCGAAGTAAGTAGTGTTCATCTGTCCGAGTTCACAACCCAATTCCTTGCAAATTTCTTCTGCGAGATAACGTGACTTTGTTCCCGCAAATACCATATAAGGAGTCTTGTTCATAATAAATTAGTTATTAGTTATGTTATTATTTTGTTTTGTCGTTTTTATAGTTTGTCAACTGCCTTCTTTATTCTCTTGAAGCGGTTGATGAGGTCGGTGTAGTCAGTGGAGCGGCATGAATCGAAGTTGTCCCATATCAGTTCCTCAAGAATTACACCTCCGAAGCCATATTTGGTAAGTCTCTTGAGGTTGTCCTCGTCAATGTTACCGAAAGCCCAGGTATTTCTGTTTATCATTTTCTTGCCAATCTCATTGAGTTCGGTGCTCTGGTAGTATGTGCGACCAAGCGGACCGTAGCATACGATATCGTAGATCTTGCGCAAATCCTTCAGATGAATCAGGTTATTGGCATATCCGACGAATTTGCCCTTTTCGTTTCCTATCGGCGAACTGCCCATTGGAAAGAGGGTGCCGGCAAGACGATACTCTTGCATGAGCCTGTTGTTGCAGGAATATATTCTTTTGTGATATTTTTTAGGGATAAGATTCA
>JAZRGF010000074.1:0-4050 GCA_045644005.1 Bacteroidaceae bacterium
CTGCTCGGCCGACCGTAACATCAAGGCAAAGATCAACAAGGATGGTCTTTGGATTGAGAAACTCGATGACCAGCCTGCAACACTCATCCCCGAGGCATTGCGTAATGCTGGTGAAGGCGAGATTGTACGCGTTGACCTCAACCGTCCAATGAAGGAGGTTTGTGCCCAGCTTTCACAGTACCCAATCGCTACACGTCTTTCACTCAACGGTACAATCATTGTTGGCCGTGACATCGCTCACGCGAAGCTGAAAGAGCGCATCGACCGCGGCGAGGGTCTCCCACAGTACATCAAGGACCACCCAATCTACTACGCAGGTCCTGCAAAGACTCCTGCAGGCATGCCTTGTGGTTCTATGGGTCCAACCACAGCAGGCCGTATGGACTCATATGTTGACCTTTTCCAGGAGAACGGCGGTTCAATGATTATGCTTGCAAAGGGTAACCGTAGCCAGCAGGTAACCGACGCTTGCCAGAAGCATGGCGGTTTCTACCTCGGTTCAATCGGTGGTCCTGCAGCCATCCTCGCGCAGAACAACATCAAGAGCATCGAGTGTGTTGAGTATCCCGAGCTCGGCATGGAGGCAATCTGGAAGATTGAGGTTGAGGACTTCCCTGCATTCATCCTCGTTGATGACAAGGGCAATGACTTCTTCAAGCAGATTAAGCCACGTTGCAGCTGCTGCAAGTAATTAACCAACAGATAAATAACGACAAAAGGCGCTGAGATTCAGCGCCTTTTGTTTTGTGTCAATATTTTTTGGCTATTCTATCACCCATGCCGGGTTGTGTGCCTTTGTCTCTGCGGGGTTGTAACGTAATGCCTCTTTATCGGGAATCTGCACCGTGTAGGTCTTGCCAGTCTTGTTGTTGAGTGTGGTGCGTCTAATCCAATGGTTCGCCTCGCGCAGTTGCAGGAACGTGAGTCCGTGCTTCTTCGCAAAATCGGGCCAGTCTATCACAGCGCTGTTTACTGTAACCTCTTTCTCAATGGGGATGGCAGGGTAGAGGTCGCTGCTGCGCAGCATGAAACCATACTTCGCAGGGTTCTGGAAGATGGTCTTCACAGCCATCAGGCGGAATATGTAACGCGATGTCTCATCGGGCAGCACAAGGTCAATGGCCTTCTCCTCCTTCTGTCGCTCACGGCGCTTTGTGACATTGGCGCGGCCGGTGTTGTAACTTGCTGCAACGGTGAGCCAATTGCCGTACAGCTCGTACGAACCCTTCAGGTATTTGCACGCCGCTCGTGTCGCCTTCTCGGTGTGGTAGCGCTCATCGACCTCCTCGGTCACTTCGAGGCCATACTCGCGGCCCGTCTTCTCAAGGAACTGCCACAGTCCGCCGGCCTTGGATGGTGAAAAGGCTTCGGGGTCGCCGTTACTCTCAATAATCATCAGGTATTTGAAGTCATCGGGCACGCCACACTCCTCCAGTATGGGTTCCACTATGGGGAACAGGCGGTTGGCACGCTTAATTATGAGCATTGTGTTTATGTGCGAGTATGTGAAGGAGAGCATCTCCTTGTCCATGCGCTCGCGGCGGTCCTGTAGGGTGAGGTCAATGGTGTCGCCTGCAAAGACTACCTGTAATGGTATTGCGGGCGGGAAAACATCCTGCATCCTACGCTGTATGCCTTTGTTTTCCTGTGGCGCGCAAGCTGTGTTGCTCGACAAGAAGATTGTAATGCCTATCAGTGCTATGAATATAGTGAATGGCGTGATTGGGAGTTTGTATTTCATTGTTTGTGTCCGGTTTTGAAATGGGAGTGCAAATGTAGCTCAATTATGTACAAATATCAACCCTTTCTATTGATTTGCATTGCTTTTTTTTGTTCCTTTGCATAATATTTTATAGGGGAATCCCAAAGATTATTTTTTTACATTATGGGTGAATTTGAAATGATAGCAAAGACCTTCCAGGGCTTGGAAGAGGTCCTGGCAAAGGAGTTGGTTGCATTGGGTGCAAATAATGTGCAGATTGGCCGTCGCATGGTATCTTTTACCGGTGACAAGGAGATGATGTACAAGGCTAATTTCCACTTGAGGACCGCAGTGCGAATTTTGAAACCTTTCCTTCACTTCAAGGCTACAAACGCCGACGAGGTATATGAGGCCGTAAAGGCTTTTGATTGGGAAC
The DNA here is from genome assembly GCA_045644005.1 of Bacteroidaceae bacterium. GTDB lineage: Bacteria > Bacteroidota > Bacteroidia > Bacteroidales > Bacteroidaceae > HGM04593. The sequence goes on from JAZRGF010000074.1 coordinate 2,139, forward strand.
AGTATCTCGGTGTCGCATCGACATTCTCTGTGGATTCTGTAGTATACAGCGAGGTGTTCCGTCATTCCAAATTCGTGGCTTACCGCGTGAAGGATGCCATTGCCGATTACTTCAATGAGAAGTATGGCGAGCGTCCATCGGTGCGCCTCAATAACCCCGATCTCATTTTCCACATACATATTGCAGGCGAGGAGTGTACTCTTGCACTTGACAGTTCGGGCGAGTCGTTGCACCGCCGTGGCTACCGCGTAGAGACAGGCCGTGCGCCAATCAACGAGGTGCTTGCAGCCGGTATGATTATGCTCACCAACTGGCATGGCGAGTGCGATTTCATTGACCCTATGTGCGGCTCGGGTACACTGCCCATTGAGGCAGCACTCATTGCGCGCAACATTGCTCCCGGTGTTTTCCGTCAGGGCTATGCATTTGAAAAGTGGAACGATTATGACAGCGCGCTCTTCAAGTCAATCTATGAGGACGACTCGGCCGAGCGTGAATTCAAGCATAAGATTTATGGCTATGATGTAGATGGCCGCATGGTTGCTTGTGCACGCCGCAACGTGAAGTCGGCTATGATGGGCGACTGCATTGAGATTGAGTGCCGCGACATCAAGGATTTTGAGGAGCATTCAGAGCCCGCGATAATGATTGTAAACCCGCCATATGGTGAGCGTCTTGTTCCCGAGAAGCTCCTGCAGGTCTACAAGGAACTCGGTGCCCGCCTGAAGCACGCGTTCCAGGGTAACGTTGCGTGGGTAATAAGCAACAACTACGATTGCTTTGACCAGATTGGTCTCAAGGCTTCGGCGCGTATTCCGTTGTTCAACGGTGACCTCGATTGCGAGTTCCGCAAGTATGAGCTTTTCCAGGGCAAGTACAAGGGATTCCGTGGCGAGGGCAATGAATTGCAGAAAGATTTCGCTCCTTTGAAACGCCAGTCGCGCCTCACAGGCCTGGATGGCGATACACGCCCCGAGCGCAAGGCAAAGAGCCAGAACAACGATGCCAACTACTCAAGTGAGATAGATGACGAGTCAATGCGCCGTCGTCGCGAGCTCGAGGCTTACTTTAGCAAGGCACGCAGAAAACCTGCACGCAGGGAGCGCACCGAGGGTGATGGCGAGAGAAAAGAGCGTCGCGAGGGCTTTGCACCGCGTGACGACCGTCGTGCTCCACGTGGCGAGCGCCGTGATGACCGCCGTGCTCCACGCGAAGGCCGTGGTGGTGAGCGTCGCGAGGGCTTTGCTCCACGCGATGGACGCCGTGACGAGCGTCGCACTTCACGCCCCCATCGTCGTGAAGGCGGCAAGTTCGCCCGCAAGGGTGGTGCCGATAGCCGCAAACCATTTGACCGCAAGGGCGACGGCAAGCGCCAGGCACCTTACAAGAACGGTTTCAAGCCATTGCGTGGCGGTAAGAGAAAAGATAATTGATTTAACTAGAAACAGTAAAACATAACAGTTATGAATATATTGCTTTTGGGTAGCGGTGGCCGTGAGCACGCACTCGCTTGGAAGATAGCTAAGAGTCCTAAAGTTGAAAAGCTGTACATTGCTCCGGGCAATGCCGGAACAAAGGAGGTTGGCGAGAATGTAAACATTGCAGTGTGCGATTTTGATGCCATTGCGGCTTTTGTTCTTGCAAACAACGTCTCAATGGTGGTGGTAGGCCCCGAGGATCCACTGGTGAAGGGTGTATATGACTACTTTGCTGCCGATGAGAGGCTCAAGGAGATAGCTGTGATTGGTCCTACAAAGGCGGCTGCCGAGCTTGAGGGAAGCAAGAACTTTGCAAAGGAGTTCATGCAGCGTCACAACATCCCCACAGCTGCTTACAAGGCTTTTACTGCAGCCGAGAAAGAGGAGGCATACCGTTTCCTTGAGGGATTGAAGGCTCCTTACGTGCTCAAGGC
>JAZRGF010000075.1:0-3266 GCA_045644005.1 Bacteroidaceae bacterium
GCGGGGAGACCAAATAGAGGAACGGTTCTATTCCACAAAAAGAGTTGGTTCACTCTCCGTCTTCCTTTACATCAGTTAAACATCATAGGCAAATATAATCATTCTACTTTATCTTTCTTTTCTTGCGCAAATCTAAGGTTAAAGAGGAGTACTAATTTGTTTTATTTTAATTGTTTACTATAGATTTTAGTAGTAGTTTTTAAATTAAAAAACTTCAGTGCCCCTCTTTGAAGAGGGCTGTCACGTAGTGACTGAGGAGTTCGAAAAACCGCCCCGGTATCATTCCACGGCAGTTCTCTTATTTGCTGTGTCGAGAAATAACCTTTAGCGTAAAAGTCATTATTCCAGCTCTATAACAGTAATTCCGGCACCGCCGAACTGAACGTGCTCATCCTGGAAGGTCTTTATGAAAGGCACGGTACTCAGATACTGGCGTACCAGCGTGCGCAGTATGCCGTTGCCGGTGCCGTGCAGCACGCGCAGCTGGTGGGCACCACACACAGTGGCATCGTCAAGGAAGTAGCTCACGGCCTGCACAGCCTCTTCGCCACGCATACCGCGGATATCAATATCCGACTTGAAGTTCAGTCGTTTGTTATGCAGGTTCTCCTGTGTCTCGCTTGTGAGGAACGACACCTTACGCATCTCCTCTTTGGGTGCCTCGGCCGGTTGCAGGCGGTTCAGAGCCACGGTCGACTTTATCGCGCCGAAGCGTACTATGGCGCAGTTGCGGTTCACCGACATTATCTCGCCCACTGCCTGCTGGCCGGCGATGCGCACGTACATTCCCATCTCGAACTGTACAGTTTTGGGCTTCTTCTCCGCCACTGCGGCGGGCTGCTCGCCTCTCTTTTCGCCGCCTTTCTTGCCCTCTTTCCTGCGTTCCTGGCGTGCCATAAGACGTTGCATCTCCTTGTCCACGCGTGTCTGCTGCTCCTTCTCGGCAAGCTCCTTCAGCTCGCGGCCGAACTGTGCAAGCTCCTCGCGTGCCTTGCGTGTCTTCTCCTTCTCGGCACGTGCCTCCACAATGCTGCGTATGGTGTTCTCAATCTTTGCGTTAGCCTCGCGCAGCAGCTGCTCGGCCTGCTCCTTGGCTTCTTTCAGTATCTGTCGGCGGCTCTTCTTCAGCTCGTCGGTAGAGTCCTGTACGCTTGCCATAAGCTCGTCAAGCTCTTTCTCTTTCTGGTGTACCGTGCGGCGCTTCGACTCCCAGTAACGCTTGTCGCGTACTATGTCCTGCAGGTACTTGTCGCTTTGTATGTAGTCGCTGCCCACAATCTCCGATGCGTCTTTTATTATATCCTCGGGCAATCCAATCTTACGTGCAATCTCCACGGCAAAGGAACTGCCGGGGTTGCCTATCTGCAGCGCAAACAGGGGGCGCATCTCGGCGCGGTCGTACAGCATCGCTCCGTTCACCACGCCCGGTGTCGAGTCGGCAAAGTGTTTCAGGTTCTGGTAGTGTGTGGTTATTATTCCGAATGACTGGCGCTGACAGAAACGCTTGAGTATGGCTTCGGCAATGGCTGCACCTATCAGCGGCTCTGTTCCGCTGCCGAACTCGTCGATAAGTATCAGCGACTCGCCGTTGCAGTTGCGCAATGTCTGTTTCATATTCAGCAGGTGGCTCGAGTAGGTGCTGAGGTCATCCTCTATGCTCTGCTCATCGCCTATATCAATGAATATGCTTCTGAATATTCCCGCTCGGCTTCGTTCGTGTACGGGGATGAGCAGTCCGCATTGCAGCATATACTGCAGCAGTCCCGCAGTCTTCAGGCACACCGATTTTCCTCCGGCGTTGGGTCCCGAGATTAGCAGTATGCGCTTGTCACCCTCAATCTGTATGTCCAGTGGCGACATCCTGCGTCCGTGGCGGCGTAGCGACATCTCTAGCAGCGGGTGTACCGCAGTGCCGAAATCCATCAGCGGCCTTCTCTCCACCACGGGCTTTATTGCCCCGAAACGCTCGGCAAGCGTAGCCTTGGCACGTATGAAGTCTATGACTCCCAAAAAGTCGTATGCCTGCAACAGCTGCTCCACGTGGGGGCGCAGCTCATCGCTGAATGTCGTAAGTATGAGTATCACCTCGCGACGCTCCTCGGCCTCCAGCTCGCGTATGCGGTTGTTGGCCATCACCACCTCGGCAGGCTCAATGAACACCGTCTTTCCACTTGCCGATTCGTCGTGTACTATTCCGCCCATCTTGCGTTTCAGGGCTGGTGCCACGGGAATTACCAGGCGACCGTCGCGCAGCGTGGGCGACGCGTCTTTCTCCACAAGTCCCTCGGCCTGTGCCTTGCGCAGTATGCTGTTCAGCGTGCGCGATATGCCGTTCGACGTGCGTGTCAGCTCGCCTCTTATCCTTGCCAGCGTGGGCGATGCGCTGTCCTTTACGTGTCCGAACTTATCTATTATGGCATCTATGGCACGTATAATCTGCGGAAATGCCTCCACATCTCCTGCGCGTTGCTTCAGGCAGGGGTACAGGCTTTTCTCCTCCTCTTCCTCGTCCTTGCGGCGCAGCAGTGACAGTATCTTTCCTATGGTGTCGAGCGAGCGTCGCAGTGCGAACAGCTCCTCCTCGCCCATATACATTCCCGGGATACGTATGCGTTGCAACGGCACACGTACGTCGTAGAAGAAGTCGTTGGGGAAGTTCTGCTCAAGGCGCAGTATCCTCACGAACTCATCCACCTCGGTGAGTGCTGTTGTTATGGCATCGTAGTCGGTAAGGAATGTCATTTCCTCGACATATTCACGTCCCATCTCGCACAGGCACTGCTCCTTCAGTATTGTGCGTATTGCGTCAAATTCTATCTTCTTTTCGAAATTTTGTGGATATATCATATTGCTGGTAGGATATTATTGCGCGAAGATAGCGAAAAAGTAGATGCAAACAAAAGTTAGTTGTTGCGGTTTTATTTACTTGTAAAAATAAGTAAACAGCGCCCATCTTCGAAGATGAAAGCTTGTGCAACGAGTGGGTGGATGCTTGCATACACACGCAACGAGTGCAGCCAAGGTTCGCCGAAGGCAACTGTCACATAGTGACTGAGGAGTTAAATAACCGCCTCGGTATATTACTTTTAGTGTGTAATTAAAACTCCTCCATCGCAAGCGGTCCCCCTCCTCTATTATTATGGTTTATGCAAGTAAATTAAGAGAAAATAGGTTTGTAAAATTCGTTTCTTTTGATGACAGCAAACATCCTTGCCACAATTTTTGCTCTTAATGCGTTTATGACTGTCATCTTGTTTTTACCCTCT
>JAZRGF010000076.1:0-4480 GCA_045644005.1 Bacteroidaceae bacterium
CAGCCCCATCGGGCAACATGAGGTTTGTGGCATCATTGGCAAGCATAAAGATGAAGATGACACCTGCCGAGGCCCTGAATGCAGCCACACTGAACAGCGCATGCGCCATGGGCGAAAGCAAGGATTTCGGTTCTATAACACACGGTAAAAAAGCCAATTTTTACATCACCAACCCCTTACCGTCGCTGGCATTCCTACCATACTCCCACCAGACACCTGTAATAAAAACAGTGGTGCTGAAGGGAAAGATGGTTACGGAGTAGCGTTATTTCGGTGAAAAGCATTATCTTCGTGCAATTAATGGAACAAACGGAACTGCTATGATAAAGAAACTCATTATTTGCGCGATTGCGTGCATAACATTCACCACAGCCACGGCCGATGAGGGCATGTGGCTCCCGAGCCTCATCAAGGAGCGCGTAAAGGATATGCGCAAGAAGGGCTTCAAACTGAAAGCCGATGATGTATACTCAACAACAAAGCCATCACTGAAGGATGCTGTCATGCAGTTCGGTGGCGGTTGCACGGGTGAGTTCGTGTCGGCCGAAGGCCTGCTGCTCACCAACCACCACTGCGGCTACGCATCGATACAGAAGCTCTCATCGGTTGAGCACGACTACCTGACCGACGGCTACTGGGCAAAATCGCGTGCCGAGGAGCTGCATGTTCCCGGGCTAACCATCAGCATTCTGGAGAAGATGGAGGACGTGACCGATAGGATTGCCGCCGGCGAAAGCAAGGATAGCATTATTGCCCATGCTTCACAGGGCAAAGGCTGCCGCGCGAGCGTCGAGTCCATGTACTACGGCAACCAGCACTATCTTTTTGTATACCGCGTCTACCGCGACGTGCGCCTCGTTGGTGCCCCACCATCATCAATAGGCAAGTTCGGCGGCGACACCGACAACTGGATATGGCCACGCCACACCGGCGACTTCTCAATGTTCCGCGTCTATGCCGACGCCAACAATGAGCCCGCCGACTACTCTACAGACAACGTGCCCTACCGCCCCAAGCGTCACTTCCCAATCTCTACCAAGGGTGTTGAAGAGGGCGATTTCACAATGATATACGGTTTCCCCGGCAACACACAGGAGTACATCACTGCCGACGCTGTGGATTACGTTGCCAACGAGTCGAACCCAATGAAGATTGCGCTGCGCACAATGCGTCTTGACATCATCAGCGAGGCGCAGAGCAAGGATGTTGCCACACGCATTGCCTATGCGGCAAAGCACGCAAATATTGCCAATGCATGGAAGAAGTGGCAGGGTGAGAGCCTTGGACTCGAGCGACTTAAAACAGCCGATAAAAAGGAGGATTATGAGAAAGCATTCGCAGCATGGGCTGCCGACAAGCCACAGTATGCAGCACTGCCCGATTCAATGCACGCGGCATACGAAAAAGTCATCCCCGGATATTTCGCACGTGAGCTTTTCAACGAAACCATTGCCGGCATTGAGGTATACAATTTTGCAGCCTGGCTCAATTCAAAGCACGCAAAGGGCGACAAGCTCACAGCCGACGTGCAGGCTGTAGGACGCAAATACTACCTCAACGACTACAGAGTGGAGATTGACAAGGCCATTGCAAAGCGCATGATTGCCGAGTTCATCAGCCGCATGCCGGCCGAGAATATTCCACAGGAACTCACTGCTGCCATCAACAGCAACGGTAGCGTGGAGCTGTACGTCGAGAACCTGTACGCAAATACACAGCTCGTCAATAAATACCCCCTCACAACCGAGGAGATACTTGCCGACCCTATGGTACAGCTTGCCGCATGGTTCGCTCCGCTTACAAAGAAGAATGCAGGCTATGCCTACCGCAACCTGAGCAACGTACCCACCATTGAGCAGTGGTACAGGGAATATATGGAGGCATTGCGAGAGTTTGACAAGGAACGCGCTTTCTACCCCGATGCAAACTTCACCCTGCGCGTGGCATACGGCACAATCTGCGGCTACGAGAATGTTGACGGTGAGTACCACACACACCTCACCACCCTCGACGGCATCATGGCAAAGGACAACCCCGAGATTTATGACTACAACATTCCACAGGTGTTGCGCGACATCCATGCCGCAAAGGACTACGGCCGTTGGAGTATTGACCACAACGGCAAGAAAACCATCCCCGTATGCTTCCTTGCCAACAACCACACATCGGGCGGCAATTCAGGTTCGCCTGTCATCAACGGCAAGGGCGAACTCATTGGAATCAATTTTGACCGCACATGGCGCTCTACCATGAGCGACATCGAGTTCGACCCAAGCATATGCCGCAACATATCGGTCGACATACGCTATGTGCTGTTTGTCATTGACCGCGTGGGCAGTGCAAGTTACCTGTTCGAGGAGATGGACTTGAGATAAAGCAAAAGAAACACACCATTATATGGACTACCTCCACACCCTGTTCATTGACCACTCGGCCATGCAGGCCATTATAGCGGTATCACTGATATCGGCCATCGGCCTTATGCTGGGACGCATACGTGTGCTCGGCATATCACTTGGCATAACATTCGTATTCTTTACCGGAATCATTGCAGGACACTTCGGGCTGACAATCGACAGCCAGATGCTGTTCTATGCCGAGACTTTCGGCCTTGTACTCTTTGTCTATGCACTTGGTTTGCAGGTGGGCCCCGGTTTCTTCAGTTCAATGCGCAGCGAAGGAACCAAGCTGTTGTTGCCTGCCGTTGGCGTACTGCTCACCGGCACACTGCTTGCCATCGGGTTGAGTTTTGCAGCCAATGTCGCAATCTCGGACATGTCGGGTATCCTTTGTGGCGCCACCACAAACACACCTGCATTAGCGGCAGCACAGCAGACACTCAAGCAGTTGGGTGTAGAAAGCAGTGGAGCGGCATTGAGCTGTGCTCTTACATACCCGCTTGGTGTTGTGGGCGTAATCTTTGCAATGATATTCCTGCGCAAGGAATTCGTCAGGCCAAGTGACATGCCACGCCCCGACAACAAGCACAAGAAGAATGTGTTCATTGCCAGCTACTGCGTCACCAACCCCGAGGTTTTCGGAAAGACAATCTCCGAGATACACGAAAAGCACAACCATTTCGTAATCTCGCGTATGTGGCACGACGGACACGTGCTCATCCCAATGTCCGACAGGGTGCTGCAAGAGAATGACATCCTGCTTGTGATAACAAAACCCGAGGAGACCGAGAGCCTGCGACATATATTCGGCAAACAGGAAGATAAGGACTGGAACAACACTGATATCGACTGGAACAAGATTGACAGCGAACTGACATCGCAGCGAATCATTGTCACACGCCCCGAAATCAACGGCAAGAAGCTCTCATCGCTGCGTCTACGCAACAACTACGGCATAAACATCAGCCGTGTATACCGTTCCGAGGTGCAGCTGCTCGCCACCCCCGACCTTGTACTGCAGCTTGGCGACCGCCTCACCGTGGTAGGTGAGACAGCCGACATCAAGCGCGTGGAGAAGATACTTGGCAATGCCGTGAAGAGCCTTAACGAGCCCAACCTTGTATCGGTGTTCATTGGAATGATTCTTGGCCTCATGGTAGGTTGTATTCCTTTGGCAATACCCGGCATATCGGTCCCTGTGAAGCTTGGCCTTGCCGGCGGCCCCATCATTGTGGGTATTCTCATAGGAACATTCGGCCCGCGCCTGCACATGGTCACCTACACAACCCAAAGCGCGAACATGATGCTGCGCGCCATTGGACTCAACCTGTACCTTGCCTGCCTGGGACTCGATGCAGGCGCACATTTCTTCGAGACCATCGTACGTCCCGAGGGTGCACTTTGGCTTGCCCTTGGCCTGCTCATAACATTTGTCCCTGTGGTACTCGTAGGCATCTTTGCACTGCGCGTCATGAAGCTTGATTTCGGTTCAATAACCGGCCTGCTGTGCGGCTCAATGGCCAACCCAATGGCATTGACATATGCCAACGAATCAATCGAAGGCGACAACCCATCGGTGGCATATGCAACGGTATACCCGGTATGCATGTTCCTCAGGGTGATAATAATTCAGTTGGTAGTAATGTTCATGATTTGACAGGCTATGGCAACAGTAAAAAGGACGACAACTGTTGGCGACCTGTTCATTGAGTTCAACAGCAAGGATATTGAGATATACCGTATTGCCCCCGATGGCAGCGGTGCTCTCAAGCGCGTGGAAGACGTGCAGGGAACAATACGCCGCATTGCCGTGGAGTTCGGTTTTGAGCGCGACTATAATCTGGGTTATCGTCAATATGTGGCAAGGCTCATACAACATATAAACGGATTGGAAAACAAAAAACAATAAATAACCATGAAAAAGAAGTTTGCACTCCTAGCCCTTTTGCTGTGCGCGGTTGGAATGAACGCGCAAAGCGACTACATCAACGGTCTATCAATCTGGTTCGACCAGCCCACAACCCTCAACGGACGCGCAATATGGTATGGCGGCCGCCCCGACCTGTGGAAAGGCAAAGGCA
>JAZRGF010000077.1:0-3953 GCA_045644005.1 Bacteroidaceae bacterium
CCCCAGAACATGGGCACCTCCTTGCGCACAGGCACCTCCTGTTTCTTCTTGCCCTTACCCATGGACTGCTCAAGAGCATTGAGCAGCGTCTCCATCAGTTTGTCATTGTTCCAAGGTTTTACTACAAAGTCGAACGCGCCATGTTTCATTGCCTTGACAGCAAGGTCTATGTCGCCGTAGGCTGTGAAAAGTACAACCTTCACATCGGGGAATTTTCCGCATACCTCCTTGAGCCAATAGATACCTTCGTTGCCGGTGTTTATTCCTGCGTGGAAGTTCATATCCAGCAACAGGACGTTCGGACGCTCGGCAGCAACGGTAGAAAGCAGTGTTGTTGGCGAAGAGAGCGTCACCACCTTCGCAAAAGAACCGTCGGCAAGCAATTTAGCCCCCGACAGGATGTTCCTGTTATCATCAACTATAAGTAATGTTCCTCTCTTTGCCATAATTGTTTATTATAGTGCGAAGTTACAAAAAAAATGTCTAAAATACGTATTCCAATCAAGATACTTCACTACGTTCAGTATGACATTTGCGTTTTTTGTCATACCGAGCATAGCGAAGCATCCAAATAAATCCATTCAAGTGCGGTGTCTATCAGTTCGATTTAACCACATCGGCAGGGTTTTCCGTTGCAGCCTTCAACGAACGCAAGGTCACCAATGCCACTGTAACAACAACCACAACAGCAAACACCGCCAGCGGCAACCACAGTGCAAGTCCAATGCGGTTCACGAACTGCTGCAGCCACCTATCGGCAATGAACCATGCCACAGGCGCGGCAATCACAAAACATACGGCAATGATTGACAGGTAGCGGCGGTTGAACATGGCAACCACTCCACCCACCGTTGCGCCATAGACCTTGCGCACGGCAATCTCGCTGCGGCGGTGCTGTGTCTCGAACATGACAATACCGAACACTCCCATCAATGATATCACAACAGCAATGAGCGCGAACATTGAAATGAGCACTGTCTGTTTCTTTGTATCGCCATAAATCTTGGCAATTGCTTCATCAACAAACTCAATATCCGGTTCGTAAGCATTCGGTTCAATCTCCTTTGCAATTGAACAGATGTCACGACACACAGCCTCAACATCAACATTCTTGTGCAGTCGGACATAGAAATACATCCTGTAATTGGATTCACCCTGGCTATAAAGCATTGTATTTGTCTTTGCTTTGTCTGCACCCACAAGATTGATGTGCGGTATCACACCTACAATCTCCTCGCCATCCCACTTGTCACCAATGCCAAGACCTGTAGCCTGCGAGGTATAGTCGGTTATAAGATAACCCGGAGTTCCTTTGACAAAACCGTTGCCCATTATCACAGGAATACCAAACACATCGGGAGCATTATGGCGCACATAATGAATCTGCATCCTTATCTCCTTGCCGTCTATGACTCTGCCATTGTATCCATCGGATGCAAATATTTCCCAGTTGGTAGATGTTACCGCTGCTATATTAGGGTTTTCGGCAAGTTTTTCCACAAAGAGTTCGTGCTTTGTGGCAAGGTCTTCGCTTTCCACCACAAGCAGGTTCTCACGGTCAATACCAACGTCGTAGCGTATCATATATTTATACTGCATTGAGAACACCAATGCCAGAATCATGAGTACCATTGAAACGGTGAACTGCACGGCAACAAGCCCTGCACGCAACATACGGCCGGCCTTTGAGGATGCAAAACCCTTTTTCACAGCCATCGAAGCATTGAAGCGAGTGATGTAGAATGCGGGGTATACAGCTGCACACACAGCCATTGCCACTGCAATTAGAAGTACCAGCACCACAGCCACTACATTGTCGCCAACAGCAAGAGAATAGGCTGCATACTCGCTCACTACACTGCCGTCAATGAGCGACACCATGCACAAGGCTACGGCAAGAGCTATCAGCACAAGCCCCACCGCTTCAAAGAAAAAGTTCATGCGCAGTGTCCACTGCCCTGCCCCAAAGACCTTGCAGATGTTTACCGAACGCATACGCACCGGCACAAGCGCCATAAAGAAGTTCACGAAGTTTATGAATGCCACAACAACAATAACAAGAGCAATGGCAAGCATTGTCATTGTTACTCCCCATGAGCCGCAGGAATAGTACTCATACTCTGTATTGAAATAGAACTCATCCATAGGCATCAGCCTCACCGGCATATTGAGCATTGACTCCTTTTGCTCTTTACTGAGCTCCTTACCTGTAGCTGCAGTATATTCGGCAAAACGCGCCTCGCTGAATTCATAGTGTTTCTTGCTCCACAGAGCCACATAATCGTCAGGATCGGCATCAGGACGCAGTTTCACAAAGACCGAATAGTTCCAGTTGCCATTATCCATACCAAACTCGCGGTTGTCGTTGCGGAAAGCCTCGCGACCGGCAAGGATTGTATTCTCGGGAAAGTCCTTGAACAAAGCCACCACCGTGAGCGGTGTTCCGGGCTGTACGTTGCCTTCGTCAAGTTTGATTATCGAGCCAATGGTAATGCCCATTGCATCGGCTGCACTCTGCGACAGTACCACAGCATCCTTCTGTTTGAAATCATCCACATTTCCGGCAATGATATCGAAAGAGAAAACATCAAGGATAGAGCTTGTACAACGCACAACAGTCATTTTATTTCTCTCATAGTTCTCACCCTCACTTTTAATCCACACAGGCACATCATCACCAAAAGGGTTCATTGATGCAATGGCCTCTACCTGGGGCAGCTCGGCAGCAGTCTCGTAACAGATAGGGTTAGGAACATTCTCCGACCATCTGCCAAAGCCCTCGTAGTATGGCGATACCATATACACCCGCTCATTATCCTTGATGGCCTTGTTGAATGTCATTGAACTGTACACCTGTGACATTATTATGTAGAAAGCAGCAAACGCCAATGCAAGACCTGCAATATTCAAAAGCGAAGCAACCTTGTAGCGCTTCAATGTTGTCAAAAAATTATTCAATGCTATTTTCATCGTGTTTTGTTTTATCAATTGTTCTTTTTTATCGTATCGACAGGGTTGGCATTTGCGGCACGCAATGAGAGCAACAACTGCACTGCATATACCACAGCCAGAACAAGCAATACACCGACGATGTATATCCATAGTGGAACGTCGCAACGCATCTGTGCAAGCGTTGAAAGCCACTCCCTGTTCCACCACACCGCCAATGCTATGCCGCACACAGCCGCAGGCAACACCATCCACAACAGGCGCACACCAAGAAGAGCAAGAACCTCACCGACCCTTGCACCGCACACCCTGCGTACAGCAATCTCCTTGCTGCGGCGCACCATCTCGCCCTGTATGTAACCAATGAGACCAATCAGAGCAATGAGCAGTACAACTACAGCCACAACCACCATTCCATTGCGCATTGCCCTGACATCGGCAAAGGTGTGTTCAACCCAATCGCGATAATATATCAGTTTGTGTTTGAAATACCCGTCAGAGACTGATGACACAGCCTCATCGAGCACCTTTACATTCTCGGCATTCACATCGTCAAGCAGAATATTATACAGAACCACAGCATTGTACTCGGGAGCCATATCGCTTATATAAGGCACTGTGTGCATCACAATCGGCTCTACAACACCGGTGCTCATCATACGGAAATCGGCAACAACACCCACAATTTCAAAACTTTTCCCCGAACCGTCGTAGATTATCTTTCCGATAGGCGAATCCTCCCAGCCGCGCATCTCAACATACTTCTCGTTCACAATAACTTTGTCGGCAACATCTGTGGCGAAGAAATTTCGACCTTGGGCAATTTCCATTTGCATAGAAGGGATATAGTTATGGTCTATAATATCCCATCGGCAGCTGAAGAGCAGGTTTCCTTGTTCATCAACACAAGGCATTCCCGAATAGCCTTCGAGAGGAGACTGCGCAGACATCCCCGCATTCTCCACAAATGGCAGTGAACGCAACTTGTCGGCAATGAAACAGGC
>JAZRGF010000078.1:0-1896 GCA_045644005.1 Bacteroidaceae bacterium
GGGTTCCGCAGTCTGGCAATAGTAGCTGTCATCGCTATGATATGTGCCGTGGCGAAAGCTGTGGAAACGGTAAAGCTTATGATATCCGATTACAACAACGGGCTACCTATCAATGCCCACTTGCCACAGTGCATAAACATATTGACCCTGTTGGTATGCGGGATATTCATTGCCGTCATACTTTACAATGTATCAAAGCGTAGGGTATTCGACAGCAGGAACTCATTCTGCATATATGGCGTTGGGGCAACCATCATCATAAGTACCTTGTTGCAGAGCGAACTCTGGGAAGCCACCCCAATGATTCCCAACGACACCGTCATGATGTACTATATGATTTTTGGTATATTCATCGTATTCTTCGGCAACCTCTTTGACATTGCCGTAAAGCTGAAGAAAGAGCAGGACCTCACCATCTAAAACCCGCACAGCCATGTCTATTATAGTAAATGTTGACGTCATGCTTGCCAAGCGCAAGATGACATCGGGCGAACTGGCCGAGAAGATTGGAATTACACAAGCCAACCTCTCCATCCTGAAGACAGGAAAGGCAAAGGCCGTGCGTTTCAGCACTCTCGAAGCCATTTGCAAGGCACTCGACTGCCAACCGGGAGATATACTGGAGTATAAGGAATAAAAAAAACAGCCCCATGAAAAGATTACTGTTTGCCATGTCGTTATTGGCAGCCACATCCACCACCGCGCAGGAAGTTACAATAAAAGGCAGAATCCTTACCGAAGAAGGCACGGCTGTGGAATATGCCACCATTGGCATTCCGAGAACAAAGAACGGCACCCTCTCGGGCATTGACGGAGAGTTTGAACTTACACTCCCGCAAGGTTGCAACGACACCATTGCTGTAAGCCACATATCGTATGGCGATGTAAAGCTCCCAGCAACTGTTTATAATGAGTGCAACGAAACCCTCATTGTCACAATGCAGCCAAGGGAATTGCAGGAACTCACGGTATATAATGGAAAAAGGAAGAAGGCAAAACTTGCCGGCAGGGGCATGAGATTTGCCGGCGCTGTCACAGCGTGGACCGCAGAGAAGATAGGATATGAAATAGGCTCGATAATTGACGTGAAGCACGCTTTTGAGGTAGAAGAATTTGTCTTCAGCACAATGCGGAACAGCGTAGAGAACGCCAGGTTAAGCGTGAACATATATTCAATTGATGAAACCGAAAGCAGTTTTATAAACGTGATGCACCACCCTGTCTACGTGGATATTCCAATAAGTGACAAAAAGAGTGAACACGTCATAACTGCAAACGAAAGCATATCCCTTTTCCCCGGCCGATACTATGTAGCTTTGAAATTCGTGGATGGGAAAAAGCAGACCACCAAAAACGGCAAAATACTGTTCCCGCTATACCTTAAAAGCAGCTACATAAGAAACGGCGCTACCGACACCCCGGAGAAGATACCAGTAAACATGGGATTAATGATTAAGGGGTATGAGTATAGATAAGCAATGCGCTAATGTACTGCCGGAGCATTGCGAAATGTTGCCTTCTCGTCACTACACCCACTTGAGAATGACATAGCCAACGTAAATTTTCCAAAACTCCATACAAAGAAAACGGAGAACAACCCCCTCCGGCGTTCCGCCTCGTCCCCCTAAAACAGGAGGACAATATCGAACACACCGGCCAACAAATAGAATCCTTGCTTGCTCAGTATAATATGGCAGCTCTACAAGATATGATATGAAAAAATCGCACGCTACAGATATCGGGTAGCTTGAGTTTTACGGCTCAAGATAACATGCAAAGACCTCAGCACCTATCGGTACTGAGGTCTTATTATATAATTCTCTTCAATTACTTGAACTCGTCCCAGCTCTTGACCGGCATTGAAGCCACGTCAATCTTGCAGAATGAGCGGATGAA
>JAZRGF010000079.1:0-2544 GCA_045644005.1 Bacteroidaceae bacterium
TTTGATTATGCGCAGCATCGACACCAACCCCGACCGCGATGTAGCCCTTGGTCCCGAGAACTTCATCCTGTGCGGCGAGGATATATTTGCGGGTTGTGACACAACCAAACTTAAGATTCGCATCGGTGCAGAAAAGTACGAAGAATTTGCCGAGAACCCTGTGTGGGGTAAATATAAGAACTGCTTTGAGGTGGTTGATGTTCCCGAGGTGGTGGACTATACCGTTTATGGCGCGCAGTACAGTTACAGTTTCGAGAATAATGCATTGAAGAAACAGGGCTACACCGGCGGACACACGATTGAGCACCTGCATGTGATAGGTCAGGATGTTGATGGCCTGAAGAATCAAGAGGGCGAAGTGGGTCTCTTCAATGACATAGGTGTTTACAACAACTACAAACTCGACTATGTAAAGGAGAAAGCCTTCTATGGTAGTAAGGAACTAAAGGGTGTTTCAATGTTCGACCTCAAGGGTTCTACAATCTTCGGTGATGCATATAGCGACCTGGAGATTGCGTTGAAAGACTCGGCCTTTGCTTACTGCCCCAACTTGGAGTATATCAACATGCTCTACTTCCGTACAGATGGTACCAATAGCGTAGAGCCCATGAGCCCCGGACGTGTACAGTTGGGCGATGGTGTGTTTGCCGGCAGTGACAAGTTCAAGGTTAAGATGGTGACTACAGCCGTTGACGAGTTCAAGGCCGACACTGCGTGGGCGAAATATGAAGAGAGATTCCTTCCAAGCTTCATCTTGACCAAAGATAAAGCCTTAATGGCTGCCCTCAAAGAGTGCGGCATGGAGTATGAGTCTCCCATCACAGGAGGCGGTTTTGACATTTACGATGTAATGAAGGTAACCGACCCTGCCATGCTCAATGGCAAGTTCCAGGGAAAAGCGATTGCTGAATTCCGTGACTTCAAGGCGTTCGAGTGTATCAACCTCGGTTCTGTGGGCGAAGCATGGTTCAAGGATTGCGCCGAGCTGCAAGGCATCGAACTGCCCTCGACGCTACAAGTCATATACGCACAGGCCTTTAAGAACTGCCAGTTGCTCGACGATGTGGTGATTCCCGAAAAGGTGTTAAGTATTGACACTGAAGCCTTCAACGGATGTAGCCGACTCAAGAGCCTTACCTTCATGTCAACTATACCGGCACTTCTGGGCAACGACGTGTTTACCGGTCTGCCCGAAGACTACGTATTCTATGTCCCCGAATCGGCAGTAGAGTCCTACAAGCAGAGGTGGTCAGAGCATGCCGACCACATTCAATCTGTAACTGAAAAGCATACAGGAATTTGGAAAGTGACACTTACCGAGCCGGGTACTTTGGCTCAAGCTTTGGGACTCACCATCACAGGTACTGACCCGCTTACAATCAGCGGTAATTACAGCAAGTATGACAGCCTTAAGATTGTGGGTCCCATCAACGGTACCGACGTGGGTGTCGTCCGCTTTATGGGCGGCCGTGATGTAAACAATTGTGAGGATATCTACCCCCGCAATCTGAAGTATCTTGACCTCTACGATGTACACATCAAAGCCGGTGGAGCCGACTATAACCAGGATGGTTCAAATGACCGCATTACCGAAGATGATTGCATTGATGCTTATATGTTCTGGGAACTTGATGTGTTGGAAACACTCATTCTGCCAAAGAGCGTAACGAAGATTAAGGATTATGCATTCAACAACTGTAACGCGCTCCGTCGCCTTGTTATCGGCGACAACACAAAGAGCATCGGTGAGGAGGTAACTCACGACAGTCCAAAACTGCAGGAGGTTATTATGCTCTGCAATGAGGTGCCTGCGACAGACGGTGATGCGTGGGCCGAGGAGAAAACCATCAAGGTGTTCTATGTTCCCAACGCTATACGCGAGCACTTGTCGGGTAGTCGTGTATATTATACTCGCGGTGACTCTATTTCCTCACCATTCGTCGATGATGCCGTGATGCACGCTATGGCCGTGAAACGCATCTACACAATAGCTGATATAGTAGGTTTGACGGATTTTGAGAATGTTGTCAATGGCAACACCGTGATAACCAAGTTCAACGAACTGATGTTTGCCGTGGGGGTAACCCGATTGGGTGACAACTCGTTGAGTGGATGTTCAAAACTTGAAGAGGTGGCACTTCCATGCAATGTAGATACAATTACCGCCGGTGCCTTCCGTGGATGCACCTCATTGAACAGAATCAATGTTACCTGCGATACCATTCCGGCACTTGCACCCGATGCCTTCGAGGACCTTCCCGGGGAGTTTGTCATCTATGTACAACCCGGAAAAGAGGAGGATTACCGCAAGGCTTGGCCGCAGTATGCCAACCACATCCAGGGTTTCAAACAGCAGACCGATGAGGTGAAGGTGGTCACTGTTACCGAGCCCGGTACGCTAGGCGAGGCACTTGGCTTCACCGTAAATATGGACTCGCCCAACAATGTGGGACGTATTGGCGGTGACCTCATCAGCATAAAGGCGTTGAAGGTGAATGGACCTATCAACGGTAAGGATATTGCCGTGCTGCGTATGCTCGGTGG
>JAZRGF010000080.1:0-11636 GCA_045644005.1 Bacteroidaceae bacterium
GGAGGAGGTGCGCAAGGTGTCGTTCCTCTCCAGTGAAACACAGGAGCAGCTGCATCACAAACGTCTGAATTTCAAGGAGGATATAGATATTCGCGGAATGCGTGGCGAAGAAGCTGTGCAGGCTGTGGGTTATTTCCTTGACGATGCCGTGGTGTGCAATGTGCACCGCCTGCGCATACTTCATGGCACCGGCAATGGAATATTGCGCACCCTTGTGCGCCAGTATCTCAGCACAATGCCTTTTGTAAAACATTTTCATGATGAACACGTGCAATTTGGCGGCGCCGGTATCACGGTAGTTGAATTGGAGTGACGCAAACTCTTTTGTGTCCATTTTTCCGGTTGTAAATGTTTTTGGCGTTTGACGAAGTGTGGCGGAAAAGCTACATTTTCTCTGTCATAATGTGAAATAAATGCTTCTTTTTTAATCGTTTTTGTGGTTTGTGTGGAAAAAAATATGAATTTTTCACAAAATCTCTTTGTTATTGCAAAAAAACATTACCTTTGTCTTTGAGCGAACTTGCTGATGCTCTATTGCTTACTATGCAATTGGTGTTGGAAAGTCCTGTTCCGCGTGTGTGGCTCGGGGCATAAACAGAGACGTTGGTATGAAATGTGTAATATGCGGCAATGAAATTAGGGGACGCTATCTGGTTGATGTATGGCAACAACCGATGTGTGCCGGACACAAGATTGAGTATTGCTCTTCTTGTGGCAGGTTTGTAAAGCCTGGCGACCTGCATCTGCCCGATGGCCGTTGTCTGTGCTCTTTTTGTGTGCCTACGATTGTGCGCACCCAACAGCACATTGAGTGGGTTGAGCAACGCGTTCGCCCAATGTTGGCCAAGAACGGGATAGGCGATTTGCCCGCATCCATTCCAATAAAGTTGGTTTCTCCAGCCGAGATTGCACGGCTCAATGGTTCCGCGCAGGTGAATTTGAACCAGCAGGGATTGACAAAGACTTCGAAAAGCGTGAGTATCCTTGGTACTAAATGCTCGCATACCATATACATGCAGGACAATTTGCCCAGAATACGTTTTGCAGGAGTGCTTGCGCACGAGATGTTGCATGTATGGATGAATGAGAAGGGGATTACTTTGCAACCGATGCTGACAGAGGGCTTCTGTAATGTAGGCTCATACATAGTGTTCAAGGCTATTGACAACGACCTTTCATTGCATATGATAAAGTTACTGGAACAGGACAGGGACCCTGTCTATGGCGATGGTTTTAGAAAAGTTGTGGAGTTTTACCGCAAGAACAATAGTTTAACTCAAGTAATGATGCAGCTAAAGCGATTATGAAACATCCAAAAAGAGAAGAAATGGTGATTATGGCCGTTTGTCAAAGGACAAACAAGCCATTTGGCATAACAGCGCGAAGAGTGGAAAGGGATTTCGTCTTCCAATGGGCTTTCAAGATGTCGGCAGAGAGTGCAAAGCGTGAGGGTTTTGACAGGAATAAAGTAACAGGCAATATTTTCAACGCCGATGAATTCCCGGGTTGTCCTCACTGCGGTGCCCAGTCATGGTTCCAGTGTGGCAGATGTGGCAAATTCGTGTGTATGGACGGCGAACAGAAAATCGTGCGTTGTCCGGCATGTGGCAACGAGGCCGAGGTTGTTGTTTCCGATAGTTTCGATTTAAGTGGTGGCGATTTATAATTTATAATAATATGGCAGAATTAAGTGTTGGAACACAAGTGAAGTTGCGTAACGGAACCACTTGTAAGGTGAAAAAAGAGTTAGGCCGTGGTGGACAGGGTATTGTCTATCTGGTGGATTACAACGGAAAGGATTATGCCCTCAAATGGTATATCATATCGTGCTCCGAGGCATTCTATCAGAACCTGGAGCGAAATGCAAAGAGCGGCGCGCCAAGTGCGAATTTCTTGTGGCCTGAGGCTGTCACGGAACACCAGAACGGAAGCTGGGGATATTTGATGAAACTGCGTCCACAGGGCTATGAGGAGATTGGCCAGTTCATGTTGGCCAAGGCCAAGTTTGCCGATGTGAACTGTCTGTTGAATGCCTGTCTGCAGATTTGTACCGCGTTCCAGCTTCTGCACATCCGTGGATTGAGTTACCAGGATATGAACGACGGTAACTTCTTCATAAACCCAAAGACTGGTGATGTACTTATCTGTGACAATGACAACGTTGCTCCTAACGGTGTAAACATGGGTATTGCCGGAAAGAGCGGTTATATGGCACCGGAAATCGTTGAGAAGGAGAAGATGCCTAATTTGTATACCGACTATTTCTCATTGTCGGTAATCCTCTTTATCCTCTTCTATCTTAACAGACCTTTCGAGGGCGCGAAAATCCTTTCATGCCCCTGTATGACCGAGGCGATAGAGAAGAAACTCTTCGGTAAGGATGCTGTCTTCATTCTTGACCCGTCAGACGATTCAAACCGTCCGGTACGTGGTGTGCACACCAATGTTATCCGCCGTTGGCCGTTGTTCCCCAAACAGCTTCGCGAGGCGTTCGTGGCAACATTCAGCAAGGAGGCTATCAAGACACCCGAAAAGCGTATTATGGACCGTAACTGGCAGAACATCCTGGTTCAGGTGCGCTCGTTGTATGTCAAGTGTCCTGTTTGTGGAAAATATACATTCGTTGACACTGATAATGCTTCGTCCTTGTGCCTGGAGTGTGGCAAGGCTATTGCCAAACCATGTATGCTGAAGGCCGGCAGGTACCTCATACCAATGGTGCCCGAACAGAAAGTATATATGTGTCAGGTATCTTTCGAGAACGACTATAATAAGGTTGTCGGGGAAGTTGTAAGGAACTCAAAGGATCCTAATTTGTGGGGCTTGAGAAACCTCTCGGGCGTACAATGGACTGTGACAACCGCTTCGGGCGAAGTGAAGAATGTTGACAACGGTGGTGTAATGCCAATAATCCCCGGTTTGAAGATTCGTTTTACAAAGGACGTAACCGGTGAGTTGGTAAAGTAATGGAAAATAGATTTAACAATTTAAAATAATTAAAGATTATGGGAGCTTTTGATAATGTAGACGTGGTTCCTCGTCGTGTGATGACATTGTTCTTTTTGGTGGATACTTCCGGCAGTATGTCGGGCGAAAAGATTGCCAGCCTTAATGTTGCTGCTAGAGAGGTAATTCCGTTCATCTCTGATTTGTCGGCCGGTAATGCCGATGCTCAGATCAAGATTGCAGTGCTGGAGTTTTCTTCGGGAACAGAGTGGATGTACCCCCAGCCAATGGATGCCGAGAATTTCCAGTGGAGAGATTTGGAAGCAGGCGGTTTGACCGATTTGGGCGAGGCTTGCATTGAGTTGGGTAATAAACTATCGACCAAGGCTTATATGACCGAGGCTACAGGTTCTTATGCACCGGCAATCATTCTCATGTCCGACGGTGAGCCTACCGATGACTACAAGCGTGGCCTGGAGAAGTTGAAGGCAAACAACTGGTTCAAGGCAGCCATCAAGGTGGCTATTGCTATTGGTGACGGTGCCGACCAGGGTGTGTTGGCGGAGTTTACAGGACTTAGCGAGGCTGTCCTTACCGTACACAACAAGGAGCAACTCAAGAAGATTATCCACTTTGTATCAGTGACAGCTTCTCAGGTGGCAAGTAAGTCTGCCTCTGTAGGTAAGGATGCTCCTGAGACAAAACAGGAGGAGAACGTCGAGAAACTCAAGGAGGCTCTTGACAGTAACCCCGATTTGCAGGGCGTTGATGTGGGTACAGATGTACCATCTGCCGGTGATGCCGGTTGGGACAATTCCGGATGGTAATAAATAATGGATTCTACTCTTGCCATCGGCAAGAGTAGAATCTGTATTCATATTCTGTCAATAAACATTCAAATTCAAAAATTATCAATGGGGATATTTGATAATGCCGATGTTGTCGAGTGCCCCGGCTTCAACGCCACCGATATTTTTGAGTGGCCCAGTTTTGTTGATGAGTGGTTGTAGTAAAAGGAAGTAATAATATTTTACAGTATGGGAAGAAAAATAGTTTTTAATGTTACCCAGATGGGGGCAAGTCACGTGAAAAGCGGTAAGCCTTGTCAGGACCATTCGTTGAGTTGGGAATCGGACGATAAAATGGTGCAGGTTGCCATAGTCTGTGATGGTCATGGTGGTGATACTTATGTGCGCAGCGATGTCGGCTCTAAATTGGCAGCAGAAATTGCATTGAGTAATATACGTAACTTTATTGATACGGTTTCTCCTGCTATATTTCTTGACAAGAGCGCGGCTGTGACAGCTCGCCCTAACGAGGAGGAGGATGAACTTTTCCCAGCTGGTAAAAAGAGTGTTCCTGCCGATTTGACGGAGAGTGAGATAAAGCAGCTTGAGCAGGACAAGGCTTTCTATGCTGCAGTAGAGAATATTCGCCAACAGGACAGCCTCTTTTGTCAGCTGTTTGCACGCATATATATGCAGTGGTGCGATGCCATACAGAAGGATGCCAATGACAACCCGTTTACAGAGTTTGAGAAGGGTTGCCTGAAGAATGCCCGTATTGTGAAGGCTTATGGCACAACCTTGATGGCTTTTGTGCGCACACCGCTCTATTGGTTTGCGTTCCACATCGGTGATGGTAAAATGGTTGCCTGCAACAGGAATATGGAGTGGTTTGAGCCTGTACCCTGGGATTGCAACTGTTTCCTGAACATGACTACATCATTGTGCAACAGCAACCCCATACCAATGTTCCGTTATGCATTCAGTGGCAAGGGCGATTTCCCATCGGCGGTAATCATGGGCTCCGATGGTTTGGACGACTCGTGGGTGACAATGGAGAATCTGCAGAACTTCTATTCACAGACCTTGTCAATATTCGACGATTTGGGCGAGGAAAAGGCTGTGAAGGAGTTGGATGACTATTTGCCTGTCCTTAGCCAGAAGGGTAGCCGTGATGACATGTCAATGGCGGGAATCGTTGATATGGACGAGATAAAGTGTGGCCTGTCAATATACAAGAACAGACGTCAGCAGAGGGCTTTGAAGAAAGAGAAGGATGAAACAGAGACCGAACTTGGCAGGCTCAACAAGTTGAAGACCGAACTGGACGAAGATATCAAGAGACTCACGGCCGAGATTGCGAAGGCAAAGGAGGAGAAAGAGTCGTGGTGGAGCCAGTTGCTGATGGAGAAATCAAAAAGAGAGTCCGATGTAACTGCAAAGGAGGAGGCATTGGCACAAAAGGCAAAGGAGATTGAACAGGTGCTGACTGAGTATGAAGGCAAGAATGCCTCTTACATACAGTGGGCTCCTGTGGCCAAAAAGGAATATGAAGAGCTGCAGGCACAGATTGAACAGGTTGCGCAGGCTAATGATGTGAAAGCGCAGGAAGAGCAACAACGGTGGGAGGATTTGAAGCGCTCGTTCGAAAACATGCAGCAACAGCTCAAGGAACAGCGTATCAAAGAGCGCGGCGAGAGAATGGAGCAGTGTAATGAAGAGGCTCTGAAGGCTTTGGAGGATGCTTCGGCGCAGCCCGTTGTCGATACAGAATATGCTCCCGAGGAGTGCTGTGTCGAGGAAGAGACTGTTGTAATGCCCGCTGTGGAGAGTGTACCAGCTGAGGGTAGTGCAGAGGATGCCGGAACTTTGGCGAATGAAACAGGGGATTTGCCCGAGTGTGCTCCCGAGATATTGACTGAAAAACCTGAATGATACCATGCTGCTTCACGAACTGCTATCCAAGATTGTACAGGACTTCGGCGAGGAGATTCTGACAGAATACCGCTTGAAGGCTATTCTTGCAGACTATTCTGCCGGAACAAACGCCGACCGTTTCCAAGTGGTTGTCGGGCGCTCGGTGAATGACCGTATAGGCAGCAGGCTTCTTGAACTGCGCGAACTGGACGAGGCCGATTTCGACTTGCGCCTTAATACCATAAAACAGAGTTTTCAGGAGGATAATTTTTTCCAGTACGGAATATCGGACTACATCATAAACAGTTACCTCTATGCATTGGGTTGGATAGAGCAGTTGGAGGAGTTTGACGAGGAGGAGATGCAGCCCGGTAGTGCCAAAGCCGGCGAACTGTCATTCATGGAGTGGAACGGAGCCGAATATTGTGGAAATGTGAGCAAGGACAATGAACGTTCCGGTTTCGGCGTGTGCAAGAAGGAGAACGGAAGCTACTATGCCGGCGAGTGGAAACTCGATTTGCAGGCCGGTGTGGGAATGGAGGTGACACATGAAAAAGACAAGTATGCCGGTGAATGGAGCCTGAACCGCAAGAACGGAATAGGTACAATGGTTTGTGCCGACGGTATACGCTATTCCGGTGAGTGGAAGAATGGCAAGAAACATGGTGTTGGCGTGTTGTTCTATCCAAACGGAGAACGTCTTTGTGCACGTTTCTCAGGTGGCAGGATTGAGCAGGGCAGTGGTGTGTACTACCTGCAGGATGGCTCGTATATATTGGGTGCGATGACCGAGAATGGTCCCGACGGCAGTTGTAAGCATTATAAGAGAGACGGCTCGTGTGAAACGGAGCAATGGCTCTCTGGTGTTAAACAATAATTTTAAAAAATAGTTATTATGAGTATTTTTGGTTTCAATTTTGGTAAAAATACAGATAAGGATATTGAGGTGTTGAATGAACAGCAGCAGATTGGGGATGAGCCCAACAAGGTGATTCTTGAAGAGGAGGTTGCAGATGAACTTCCAGTTGAAGAACCTATGCCCTTGAACCAGGTAGAAGATACCGAAGAGGCTGATGAGGCTGTAGAATATGTGCCCGGGACACAGGAGGTTGAGGCCGTTCCATCACCGCAGGACGAGGTTGAATCCAAGTGTGAGGAATGTGCGCCTGTTGTGCAGGGTGGTTGCTGTGACGGAGCTTGTGGAGAGATGGAGAAGAAACTGTCGGGGTTGTGCGATACTGTATGCCAATTGCAGGCTTTGGTGGGCGCCATGTATCATAGCCAGCAGCAGATGAAGATGACCCAGGACACTATTGTGATGGGCATGCAGGCATTGCAGGACAAGGTGGTGAACGTTGTTGAGTCACAGGAACTGACAATACAGAAACAGCATAATGCAGCCTTGAAATATCAGGAGGATGTCATTTACAAGATACAGAAGAACCTGATAATGGAACTTATTGGCATATCGGACAATATCAGGATGATTCTGCAGAACAAGGAGAGCGATGCCGACTATGATTTGCTGGCAGCCGTGAAGGACTTGGGTGCTTGGGTCGACGCTTCGTTGAGCAACAATTCAGTAAGGAGATTCCAGGATACAACTATGGATGCGACTACAATGAACCGTAAGCGCCAGCAGTTGGTGGACAAGGAACCTACCGATGTTGAGGCCGAGCACAACACCTACAGGACAGTTTCTCCGGGATATGAATGGAGTGTGCCATATCTTGTGGTGAACTCGGATGTGCAGCTGAAGAAGATATTGGATGAGAATGCTGCACCGCAGATGTTCTCATATGTGATAAGACCAGAGGAGATTGTGAAATTGGAGTATAGTGAAAATAACAAAGCAGAGTAAGGATATATGAAAGACGTTTTTGGAATAGATTTGGGAACAACCAATTCCTGTATTGCTGCAATTGGTGAGGATGGCCTGCCATATGTAATCAAGAATCTTGATGATGAATATACGACACCGTCAGTAGTCTTTTATGACGATGATGACCAGTACTATGTAGGTAAGGAGGCCAAGAGCGGAATGTCGGTCGAGGTTGACCGCATTGTGGCATTCATCAAGCGTGAAATGTCAAACAAGAATTACAGCCGCAATATTGACGGCAAGAATATATCACCGGTTGAGGTGTCGGCTCTTATTTTGAAGAAGGTTGTGGACGATGCCAACGAACAGCGTGGCTATGAAGGCTTGCCGCCTATCCACAAGGCTGTAATCACAGTGCCTGCCTATTTTGGTAACATGGAGTGCGAGTTGACCAAGCAGGCCGGTAAGATTGCGGGTCTGGAGGTGCTGGACTTGCTCAATGAACCTACAGCGGCAGCATTGTCATATGGCACAAAGGGCCTGGAGGGCAAGACATTCATGATTTATGACTTGGGCGGAGGTACTTTCGATGTCAGCATCATGCGAATGCAGAATGGCGTGCTCAACACCCTGTCTACAAATGGCGACCACCACCTTGGCGGTGTGGATTGGGATATCTCATTGCTAGACTATGTCCTTATGAGAAACGGACTTGACGTGACATATGAGGATATAAAGCACGACCGCGAATCGGGCAAGATGCTCCTGGCTGCCGAGAACTGCAAGAAGAACCTCTCGAAGAGCGATAAGGCTTCGTTCAAGCTGGTATATAAGCGCAAACAGTATATCACAGAGATAAGCAGGGCTGTTTTTGAGGAATTGACAAACGATTTGCTCGAGAAGACAATAGATATCATCAATCATGCCATCAGAATTTCACGTGAACCTGATGTGAAGATTGACGAGGTAATTCTGGTGGGAGGTTCGTCATATATGCCAATGGTTAAGGAGCGCTTGCAGCGCGAGTTCTCTTGCCCCATCCGCTTGGATAACCTTGAGCCGGACAGGGCTGTTGCCAAAGGCGCAGCGTTGCATGCAGCAAAGTTGGTTGGCGACAAGACAACAAAGGTGGAGATTGGTACCGACCTGGCCAGCCGTTCATACGGTATACGTTGTTACAATGACAATGATGTCCTGCATGTGGCAAATGTAATCAAACGAACAGATGACCTCGTTTATCAGGGTACGAGAGAATTCTATACCAATGACGATGACCAGGTTGAGGTGCGCTTGGCTGTATATGAGAACATCAGCGAGAAGGACTCTGTGGATTTGAACAAGTCGACCTTGGTGGAGGAGAAGATGCTTACATGGGGCTTCCCGGTGAAGAAGGGTACTTGCGTTACCGTGCATGTTTCCCGCAGTTCCGACAGTACTGTACATATCTGGGGCGAGTGTCAGGGCAAGCGTGCCGAGTTCGTGATACAATACAAGGGATTGTATTCGGAGCAGGAGGTTGAGGCCATGCGCCGCGAACTGGAAAGTAAAAGAGTATAATAAAAACAGGCGCGGTATATAGGGCATAACGTATTATGGCGGTCAATCCCATATTGGAAATAAAGGCAAAACAGTGTGTCAGGAACATTGATACATTGGTGGAGGTTATATTCAGACGTTCGGAAGAGAACGAGAGCAAATACCTTGAGGTGACAGGCTGTATTGCAGAGGTGTTGAACCTGCTCTCAGCAGCTTCTCCCGACAAGGAGGCTGTTGAGGAGGCATGTGGCAGACTCAAGGACGTTGTACAGGAGTATAACGACTCGGGCGATAATCTCGATATCAAAAAGGCTGCCGGTCAGTTGGCTTCAAAGATAGCAATGACCGCTATCGATGAATACACGGAATTCCTTACAATGTTGCGTGCCGAGGACAAGGATGGCCTGCTGAAGCATTTTGTTGAGGCTCCGGCCACCATTGAGATACTGGATGCCTCATTTGCCAATACCGATATTGAAGGTGAAATCATAGAGGATTACGGCAGCCCGCTGTACAGCGACACGGAGTATCTTACCCCGTGTATCAAGTACCGCGTCATAAGCACCGGTCCTTCCATTGACATATGGTACAAGATATTCACCCCCGACGGAACTCTTGTTTACGGAGAGGAGAAGCCCGGCTTCACTTGGAAGGGTGCCATTGACCGTGACGAGAGAAAAATATACGAAATAGCCCTGGGTGGTTTTGGAAATACGGAGAAGGATTGTTTCGAGGAGTGCGGAACCTGGACTATTGAGTTCTACGAAGGCAGCCGCATGCTCTACAGTACCACCGTGGAGATAAGGAACAGGGCCACTGCCGAGAAGAAGGTAGAGAGGTCTCGGAAACCGACTCCACCGCCTGCTCCTACTCCCGAACCGGAACCTGTTTATAACGAATCTTTGTGGCAAAGGTTCAAGAACAAGATTGAGTCCATTGGAGAGTGGTTTGCCAGTGATGAGTCGGACGAGAAGATGGCTGTCATCTTCTATGTCCTGGCGCTAATAATCTATGTCGGTTCAATCATTCTGGCATGGACCGGGGATGGCTTTTTTTCGGCACTCATTACAGGCATTGTAGGTATCTTTATCTTGGGAATCGCCTATTATGCAATTACAATAGTCTGTATGGTGCTTAAATGGGTACTGAGGTTAATATTCTATAATGTGTGGACATTCCTTGGATTCCTGTTGCTGTTGCTGTTATGATGCCGATTGCATGCTATGTGGTGAGTTGAAATTTGAAAAATATATAAAAGATAGAGTGACATTTATAATGTACTATGGCTGGTAAACAGATATTAGAAATAAAAGTAAAACAGTGTATCAGGAATCTCGATTCTTTGGTCGAGGTGATATTCAGACGCTCAAAGGAGAACGAAAGCAAATACCTGGAGGTCACAGGCTGCATTGCCGAAGTGTTGAACAGGCTGTCTGCAGCCTCTCCCGACAAGGAGACCGTTGAGGAGGCGTGCGGTAAGCTCAAGGATGTTGTTCAGGAGTATAACGACTCGGGCGACAATCTCGATATTAAAAAGGCCGCCGGTCAGTTGGCTTCAAAAATTGCAATGACCAGTAGTGATGAATACACTGAATTCCTCGCTATGTTGCGTGCCGAGGACAAGGATGGCTTGCTGAAACACTTTGTTGAGGCTCCGGCCTCCATTGAGATTCTGGATGTCTCATTTGCCAACACCGATGCCGACTGCAATATTGTAGGAGATTACGGCTCAACACTATACTATGATACAGAGTATCTGAAGCCACGCATTAAGTACCGTGTCATCAGCACCGGCTCTTCAATCGACATCTGGTACAAGATATTCTCTCCAAGTGGCGATTTGGTGGGCAGTGATGCAAGACCAGGCTTCAGTTGGAAGGGAACCATTGACCGTAACGAGAGAACTGTATACAACACCGCTCTGGGCGGCTTTGGAAATCCCAGGAAGGACTGTTACAAAGAGTGCGGTACCTGGACTATTGAGTTCTACGAAGGTAGCCGCATGATTTACAGTACCACATTCGAGATTAACCACAGGGTAACATCCGAGGAGGTGTTGGAGATGATTGAAAAGTATTCAAAACCCACACCGCCACCGCAGCCGACTCCAACCCCCAAACCAACTCCCAAACCTACATATAAAAGGTCGTTGTGGCAAAGGTTCAAGGACAAGATTGAGTCTATTGGCGAGTGGTTTGCCGAGGAGGATTCCGATAGCGTAATTGCAATGATTTTCTACGTTTTGGCGGGAATTATATATGTAGGAGCTATTGCTATAACGTGGATTGACGAGGGATTCTGGTCTGCACTCCTCGTAGGTATTGTAGGTTTCTTTATCATGGGATTGGCCTTTATTGGCATATCAATAGCCTCCATGATATTGAGGTGGATACTCAGAGTTATATTCATGAATGTGTGGACATTCTTCATCTCCCTTATTCTGCTGTTTGGATGGTTTGTCTACATTCCCTTGATGGTATACATGTCGAACCGCGGCTATGACGATGTCTATGATCCCATTACAGAGGAGGTGGTTGTTCCTACAACAACCTACTATTGTACCTCTAAAAAGGGATTGAAGGTGCGCGAATATCCATCGACAAGTGCCCCCCAGTTGGGCTCTTTGACCT
>JAZRGF010000081.1:0-3120 GCA_045644005.1 Bacteroidaceae bacterium
GCGCGAGATGGAGAATCTCTCTTTCCGTTATCGTTGTCCGCGCGACTATGCATATATTGAGGAGCAGCTTGCCAAGGAGCAGAAGGAGCGCGGCCAGGGACTGAAGGCTTTCCTCTTTGAGATTGAGCGCCTGCTTGAGAATAACGACATTCTGATGGCACGCACCGAGGTCTATTCACGTGGCCCTTACAGCGCTTGGCGCAAGATGAACAGCAGTGGCTGCGACTTCAAGCACGTAGAGGGCAAATACTACATACGTATCATCTACCCGAATACACACGACTACTCCGAGAAGGATATGAGTTTGAAGATTTATTCAATCCTCACAGATCGTTTCAAGGAGAAGCCGGGCAGTGTGGCAAATTACATTGATTCTCCAAAAGAGAATGGTTACCAGAGCTACCATGTAAAACTGCTTACGCCGCAGGGTACATGGGAAGAGGTGCATATTTCGTCGGAGCGAATGATACGCAAGTCGCAGTTCGGCTGTATTGCCGAGAGCACCGAGACGAATATCACCAACTGGCTCGAGAAGTTCAAGCACGTGCTGCAGGAGATGGCAACCCGCGGTAAGGAGGTGGAGTACATGGATGGTGTGACATCGTCGTTCTACAATGACGATATAGAGGCATACACTCCTGATGGCAAGGGGATTATCTTGCCAAAGGGTGCTACTGCGCTCGATTTTGCCTTTGAAATTCATAGTGAACTTGGCTTGCATGCCCACTATGCCCGCATCAACGGCCAGCTTCGTTCGGTGGAGACTGAACTTGAACGTGGCGATGTGGTGCAGATTGGTACAAACGAGAATATCTTCCCAAAGCGCGATTGGCTTGATCATGTGTCGACATTCAAGGCCAAGTCGCACATAAACAGTTTCCTCAACAAGCAGCGCAAGCTGCAGTTCTGCCGTTGCGAGCATTGCCGTCCGTTGCCGGGTGACGAGGTCATCGGTTTCAAGAATGCCGATGGTACGACATCCATCCACCGTCGCGACTGCAAGGTGGCAATACGTCTGGCGTCGCAGCGCGGCGATGATATCGTTGCCGTGAACTTTGAGGAGGACCGTGAATTCCTCTATCCCGTGAAGATTGATATTGTGGTAATTGACCGCAATCACTTGCTCATTGACCTCATTGACTGTATTACAAATAAATTACAGCTCTCTTTGACACGCATCTCAACCGAGAGTCACGACTCCATCGGTTATTGCTCAATGGAGTTCCCGGTGCATTCATCGGCCGAGTTGCAGGAGGTCATAGACAGCATCTCGCGCATTGATGGTGTAGAAGAGGTGAAACAGTGTGTAGAAACAGATAATCAATAAAAACATTTATAGACAATATTTTATGAAAAAAACTCTACTTATTGCTATGGTTGCGGCTGCAATTTCATTTACTGCCTGCAACGATGACAGTTCACAATTTGTGAATCCCGAGACTTCGCAGACACCCGATTTTGAACTTTCGCGTGCCACATTCCCCGAGGATGACGGTTCGCCTGTTGTTCCCGGCAATACACTTCCCGAAAATGTAGCAAGGCTGTTGATGAAAGTAAATGCAGTAGAGGCAACCGACACGCTTGGCCGTGCGAACATCACCCCCGAGCAGTATGCCGAAATCAAGGCTTTTGCCGATGAACTTGTGAAAGGTACAACTACACAGTACGATGCATTCATCAAGTGCTATAAATGGGTGAGCGAGAATGTGAAATATGAAATGAGCGACAATGACCCGTACGCGGTATTCATCAACCGCAAGGGTGTGTGTCAAGGCTATGCAAACCTCCTGTTCATCATGCTCCACAGCCAGGGTATACCGGCTTGTGTGGCAAACGGATTTCACAGTTCAATTGGCGGACACGCCTGGAACTATGCCTGCCCCGACGGCAAGTGGTATGTTGCCGACCCCACAAACCCTTGGGATGGTGGTCCTTGGGGTTACAGGGCTTTGGGTTCATATCCCCACCTTATTGTAATGTCGCTTGATATCGTGATGTTCAAGGAGCAGGGTTGCTGGTTCGACTTCAATGGCGGTAACTTCAATATCTGCAAGGTTGTAGATGATGAGTCATCGTTCACCGTTCCTTTCAGCGCAGCCGGTTATCAGGTAGCATCGTTCAACCCAACGGTGCCCCTTCCTTCATCAATCAAGGAGATATACATAGGCAAGAACATCAAGTCGCTTGGCGAGAGCCCTGTGGGTCTTTCGGTTAATGCGCCTGCTTTGGAGTATGTCAATATTGACCCTGCCAACACAACATTTGCAAGCTATATGGGTGCTGTATATCGCAGAAACGGCAGTGACCTCGGCCTACTTTACATCCCTGCTGCAATGAAGTGTCTTGAGCTTATGCCAATGGAGACAATATACAAGAATACAGTATATTTCCACGATGGTATAGAGGTGCTCATTATCGCTCCGGGTACAAAGAAGATTGAGAATTGGGGTGTCGAGCGTTGTCCTAACCTGAAGATTGCTTATGTGCCCGAGGATGTAGAGATTGCAAATAATGCCTTTGCCGATGTGCATCCCGATTTCCAGATTATCCGTGGCGACTTTACAAACATCCCACAGGTAAAGGAGTGATAAGGAACTTGGATGAAGAGAAAGATTTTATGAAGAGAATTTTTCCTATTCTGTGTGTGGCCATAGTCTGTTTGACGGTGCTTGTTTTCGTAGCCACCTGTTCATCGAACCCCGGTATAAAGGCCGGAAAAGCATTCATAAAGAACCCCACGTTGGAGAACTTCAAGAGCTATACTGACGAGGTTGCCAACCTTGACGCAGAGGAACAGATGGAGCTTGAAGAGTGGACCCGGGAGAACAATGCTGAATTGGAAGAGGCTGTAATGTCGATGGTCAAGGCACCGGAACTCTAATAACTTGATACTACTTAAAAAGGACAACCGCGCGGTTGTCCTTTTTTTGGTGGAAATTTATTGATTAACTTGTTTTATTTAACGTGAGTTCGATATAAGCTAAATCAAATCGCGAACTTGTCATCCCGACAGAGCGTAGCGACGAGGGATCTCAAAAATATCGTAAAATAAGAGATCTCTCACGTACGTTCGAGATGACAAAACACGCTAAATTTTAGTATAAATTCTTATATCGAACT
>JAZRGF010000082.1:0-2115 GCA_045644005.1 Bacteroidaceae bacterium
CTCCATGTTGTTGAAGTTGAACGCTGGGATAGCGTAACCACCCTCAATTGCTCTTGCAAACATATCTCTTGTGTTTACAAGACCTAATTCTTTGTAATTTACCATAGTTATTTAATACTTTAAAGTAGTTAGATAATCACTATTTACCACCCTAACGGGCGTAATTCATTGCAAAATTAATAAAATATTTAATTAACACTAACTTGATTGGATAAAAAATGTACACTGCAAGAAAGAATATGTTTTTTTACCAAAAAGTAGCTCTGTTTTTTAATGAAAAGGCCTATATTTGTAAAAAAGGACAAGACAACACAAAAATGTATATAATAGGCATTGCAGGCGGTACGGGTTCAGGAAAGACCACTGTTGTTAAAGATATTGTAAATTCTTTGCCCGAGGGTTCGGTGGCAGTTATCCCGCAGGATTCGTACTACAAGGACAGTAGCAACGTTCCCGTCGAGGAGCGCCAGTTCATCAATTTCGACCATCCCGATGCATTCGACTGGGATTTGCTTGTGGAGCAGATTGCACTTCTGCGACAGGGCAAGGCCATTGAACAACCCACATACTCATACATAACCTGTACCCGACAGCCCGAGACCGTGCACATAGAACCCAAAGAGGTAATCATTGTCGAGGGCATCATGACACTTGTCAACCCGCAGTTGCGCGAGCTGATGGACTTGAAAATCTATGTCGATGCCGATGCCGATGACCGTCTCATACGCCTCATACGCCGCGATGTCATTGAACGCGGCCGCACACCCGAAACCGTCATCGAACGCTACGAGCGCATTGTAAAGGAGATGCATTGGGAATTCATAGAACCCACAAAGAAATTCGCCGACATCATCATACCACAGGGCGGCCACAACAAAAAGGCCATCAAGGCACTGCAGATGTCCATCGGCTACTTTCTCAAGCAAGAATGAAAAAAAGGAATCTGCTACCCGCTGCTGCAACACTGCTCTTCTCCACAGTTGTAATGCTGCTGTTCAACGCCATCACCAGGCAGTTGGAGCAAAGTCATGCGCCCCAATGGCAGGAGGTTCCCGTATACACCTACCTATCGCCCTACGCCACGCTGTCGCCCTATGACAGGCACTTCCGCGAGGCCGCCGACAGCACCGGCTACGACTGGACACTCATCGCCGCCATAGCCTTTACCGAGTCGCGCTTCGACAGCACCGCCGTCTCACAGGCCGGCGCACAAGGCGTGATGCAAGTGATGCCCGAGACCATGCGCGGCTTTGGCATCCCCGACTCGTTGCACTGTGACAACCGCACCAACATCATGACCGCAGCCCTGCTGCTGCAATCACTCGAAAAGCAGTTCCGCCCCATAAAGACTCCCGAGGAGCGCATCAAGTTCCAGCTCGCATCCTACAACGCAGGCTTCGGGTACATCCACGATGCCATGCGCCTGGCAAGAAAGTATGGATATGACAGATATAAATGGGAGGCGAACGTAGACTCTTTTCTCATCAATCTTAGTCAGCCCGAATACTACACCGACACTCTTTGCCGCAACGGGCAGTTCAACGGCTGGCAGGAGACCCTCTCGTTCGTCAGGAAAGTGCACCGCCACTGGCACAGGTTCCGCAGCATGCAACAGAGCTACAGCGACTCCATCCGCGAGCTCATACTCACCGACAACACAATCAAGGTTATGCAATAAACATTTTCAAACATTATTCCGGCTCCCCTGTTTTCATGCTGAGCAAAGCGAAGTATCTCAATAACATCTACATAAAAAACCGTTTCCACTTCACAGTCAGCAGAAACGGTTTCTTTATTATAACACTATCGGATTAACTTTGGGCAGAGATTTTTCGCTTCGCTCAAAATGACACGGTCCGCAGTTTGTCATACTGAACGTAACGTAGTGAAGTGAAGTATCTCATTCGCGAGAATTGAGAGATTTTTCGCTTCGCTCAAAATGACACTCTCCGCGCAGTTTGTCATACTGAACGCAACGTAGTGAGTTCGATATAAGAATTTATACTAAAATTTAGCGTATTTTGTCATTCCGAACCTTGTGTGAGGAATCTCATTATACGCGGATTTAGAGATCCCTCGTCGCTACGCTCTGTCGGGATGACAGGTTCGCGATTT
>JAZRGF010000083.1:0-7249 GCA_045644005.1 Bacteroidaceae bacterium
CAAGCACCTGAACCTGACGAACAGCGACCCGCTCGAGATTTACAAGAATGCGATGCAGAACACATTCTTCATCATTGGAATCCCCTACTTCATCTGCATCCTCTACTTCTCATACCAGGAGCGCTCGGCCAAGCTCAAGGAGCTAATGAGCGAGAACATCGGCTTCAAGTCCAGCAACCTAATCTCCATACGCGACTACCGCGGCATACTGCAACTCTCCGTTGCCAAGGAGAACCTGCTCTACATTGAGTCGGCCGACAACTACATATGCGTGTGGTACAAGAAGAATGACATACTCAAGAAGCAGCTCCTGCACATAACCATGAAGGAGATAAGCGAGCAGCTTGCCGACACCAACATCGTACGTTGCCACCGCTCGTACATGATAAACCTGGACCTTGTCAAGGTAATGCGCCGCGAGAAGAGCAACCTTTTCCTTGAGCTCGAAGAGCCGGGAGTGAGAGAAATACCCATATCAAAAACCTATGGCGAGGCAGTATTGCGCCGCCTTGTGCCAATATCATAACAACACTTTTACACGATGAAGAAAATTGCAATCCTAGCATCGGGCAGCGGCTCAAACGCCGAGAACATTGCCAACTATTTCAAAGGGAGCGACTACGCCCAAGTATCATTCATCATTGCCAACAACCCACAGGCCTACGTCCTTGAACGTGCCAAGAAGCTGAGCATTGAAGCAGCCGTTGTGAGCAAGACCGAATTCATGGAAGCCGACGGAGTCATCGCTATGCTCCGCGAGCGTGACATCGACTTCGTTGTGCTCGCAGGCTTCCTGTTGCTCGTTCCACAAAAGCTCATAGCAGCCTACCCCGGCCGCATTGTCAACATCCACCCCGCACTGCTCCCCAAGCACGGCGGCAAGGGAATGTATGGCGACCGCGTACACAAAGCCGTTGTTGAGAGTGGCGACACCGAGAGCGGTATCACCATCCACCTCATCGACGAGCAGTACGACAAGGGCACCACATTCTTCCAGGCAAAATGCTCTGTATTGCCCACCGACACCCCCGATGACGTTGCAGCAAAAGTGCACGCTCTTGAGTACGAGCACTTCCCCCACGTAATCGAGGAGATACTCCACAGCCTTGACTAGAAAAGGTGAAAACTGAAAGCTTGTGCAAGCGAATGAGTGAAAATTTATTTTCAATCGCAATGAGCGCAGCCAAGCTTCAAGCGCGCAAAGCGCGATTAAAACGGAAAACGTAAAGCTGCGGTTAAGCGAGAGCAGAGGAAAAATTTATTTTTACTATGCCGAGCGGGAGCAGGTTCAAGCACACGAAGTGTGATTAAAGCTGAAAACGGAAAACTTGTGCAAGTGAGCAAAACACAAAGCTTGCTTTAGTGTTTTACCGCGAACACAGCCAAGTTTCAAACGCACGATAGTGCGATTAAAACATAAAACGCGAAGACAGCCAAGCAGTCTTCGCGTTTTATAACCTTCACCTTTAACCTTTCAGTTTCCAGCTTTAACATTTCAGCTTTCACCTTTCCGCTTTCACCTTCTACCTCGCAGCTACTCCTGCTGCTATATTCACAATCGTCATCACAGCCTTCTCCATTACCTGAACCGACACAAACTCATAACGGCTGTGGAAGTTCACGCCACCGGCAAACAGGTTAGGGCAAGGCAATCCCATGAACGAGAGCTGCGCACCATCGGTACCACCACGGATAGGCTTTACAACAGGCACCACACCAGCCTTTTCCATTGCACTCTTGGCAATGTCTATGATATGCATCTTGGGCTCAACCATCTCACGCATGTTGCGGTACTGCTCCTTCAGTTCAAGAGTCACCACACCCGCACCATACTGCGCGTTGATTTTTTCCTCAACACACTTCATGAACGCCATGCGCTTTTCAAAGATTTCGCGGCTGTGGTCACGGATAATGTATGACACCGACGCATGGTCAACACCACCATTGATACCCATCAGGTGATAGAAACCCTCGTAACCGGTTGTACACTCGGGCGACTCCACTGCAGGGATTGCCTCAACAATAGCTGTTGCCACACGCAGAGCATTCAGCATCTTACCCTTTGCATAGCCGGGATGAACATTACGGCCCTGCACGGTGAACGTAGCACTGCCGGCATTGAAGTTCTCGAACTCAAGCTCGCCCTCACAGCTGCCATCAATGGTATAAGCCCAATCGCAACCGAACAAGGGAACATTGAAGTTGTGTGCGCCACGGCCAATCTCCTCATCGGGGTTGAATGCAATGCGCACCTTGCCGTGCTTAATTTCGGGATGCGCCTGCAGATATGCGATTGCCGAAACAATCTCGGCAACACCGGCCTTGTCATCAGCGCCCAGAAGAGTGTGGCCGTCAGTCACTACCAGGTCATGCCCTATGTAATCCTCCACCTCGGGGAAATCGGCAGTCGACAACACAATACCATCCTTCTCGCACAATACGATGTCGCCACCGGCATAGTTCTCAACCACGCGTGGTTTCACATCCTTACCACTCATGTCGGGACTTGTATCAAGGTGGGCAATGAAACCAACGACAGGAACATCCTTGTCGCAGTTTGCCGGGAGTGTAGCATATAGGTACCCCTTCTCATCGAGAACTACCTCTTCCAAGCCCATCTCCCTGAGCTGTTGCTCAAGATAACGCGCAAAGACAAACTGTCCTTCAGTTGTGGGAACACATGTAGCATCGTCGCACGACTCTGTATCAAATGTCACATACTTGAGAAAACGCTCAAGCATCTTTTCTTTAATCTCACTCATAATATTATTATTTTTTATGTTTATTCATTTATTTTATTATCACCATCGTAGCACCAAAGCCATACTTCTGGAACGATGCATCCTGCGACAGGCAGCGTGGATATTTCTTTCTCAGCTCCTGACCAATAGCATTACGCAGCACCCCCTCGCCCTTTCCGTGAATGAAGACAATCTTCTTGCCCTTGTATTTCAAGTTCTCGTCGAGCGTACGACGCACAACATCTAGCTGGTGATTGAGAATGTCGAACGCATTCATCCCGGCCGTTGTCTCAAGCAGTTCCTCAATATGCAGGTCGACCTCCAGTATATCGCTACCCTTTGTCAACTTTGGCTTCTGCTGCGGCTTGGGCGCATCGGCATCCTTTTTGCCAAGAATGGCCACCTTCACCTCCTCGGCATCCGTAAATATCTCCTTCACCGGTTTGTCATCCACTACAACATCATAAATCAGAGCACCCTCGTCAAAGAAAGGGTTCTCGCGGAACAGATGTAGCTTATAGAACTTCACAGTGTCTATGCGGCGTTCAATATTCATCGCAGCCTTCAGTGCAAAAGGCTTGTTCTCCTTGAAAGGCAACAGTTGCACGCACACACGCTCCATGTCATTGAGTTGCTCACGCCCGAACTCCTCGATGAACATCTTTGAATTAGGCTCCAGCAATCCATTGCCACGCACGCTCCAGCTGCGTCCCTGCGCTGTCAGGTAGGTAAAATATATGCTGTAATTGCTGTCATTGATTATATAAGCCTCGAAACGCGAATTACCCAGCGACTTCTCGTCCATAGGCAGATAGGCAAGCACCACGTTCAGGCGCTCCCCCTCGGGACGCTCGGCCGGGCGGTATGTCACCACCGGGTCAAAATCCTCCTCTTCGTCCATAACCGCCTTTGCAGGCTGCTGTACCTTCTTTGGCTTTGCACCCTCGTCTTTGGGTGCAACGGTCTTCTTTACAAAGTTATACTCGTTGGTATCAACAACCACACACTCACGCACCTGCATGGGAATTTCAAAGCCATCCTTGTCCTCGACAAGCACAATATCCTTACCGCGGAAACCTGTCACCACACCGCCACCGCTCTCATATATAAAACGTACTTTATCACCTATTTTCATCTCTGGAATCTGTTTATACGCGAAGATAGTGATAAAAAACGGAAAAACCTCACAAGGAACTAAAAATGAACGTATGAAGCAGCACCTGTGTAATCATAGTCGAGCCACCGGTGACAAAGTGCAGTATCAATAAGTTCCAACGGCACCCGCTCCACACACTCTACCCACAGCAGGCTGTCACCCTGTTGTTTAGTAAAATAGAATGACAGTTCAACCGTGCCGCGCCGTCGGTCAATGCTGCCGGCATCCAACGAATAGTGCAGATGCGACAACACCCTCTCCTTTTCACTCACTATTGAAAAAGGGAGCACCACATCGTCATCACCGGTACCGTCCACATGAAAAGCCCTGCTGCCACAGGAGACAAGGGCAACCAGCAAAGTCATCAGCATAAAAAAACGGCGCGTTATCCTCATACAGAATTAACGCACCGCTTTTAATATTGTTTAAGAAATCAAATCTTTTCAAGCAATCTCCTCAACATTGCCAAAACGCTCCCACACACGTGCAAAGCCATACTCGCCCACCTTACCCTGCGGCACGCGCAACACCGCGCGGGCATACACATCGGCATCGGCAATGTCGCCCGAACACATTGGAGCAGCCTCGCACATCACGCGCAACTCCTTCAATGCCTTGCAGCTACGGAAGGCCTGGTCGCCCACGTTCACCACTGCAGCAGGCACCGTTATGCTCTCAATAGCGCTACAATTGTAGAAAGCACCATATCCAATGCTCAACACACCATCGTGCAATGTCACCTTCTCAAGCGAAGCACAGTTTGCAAGCACACCCTGGTCAAGCATATTCACACTTTGTGGAAGAGCAAACCCCTTCAGTGACGCACACCCCCAGAAAGCACCTTTCTTTATAGAAGCCAGCGACTGTGGCAATGTCACAGCCACAAGCGCCGTGCAGTCACGGAACGCCCATCCCTCAAGTGATACAACACCCTCGGGAACAGCAATCGCCTTCAATGCCGAGCAACCACAGAAAGCATACTCACCGATGCTTTCAACCATAGAGCCAATCGACACCTTCTCAAGCGAACGGCAACCGTCGAACAACGAAGGCTCAATGTTTATAAGATTATCGGGCAAGTATACATTCACCATCGAGCAGCAACCCGCAAAGGCCTCACGCCCAATCACAATTACATTGGCAGGAAACAGCACCTCTTTGAGCGCCGCACACCCCTTGAAGGCACGCATACCCACAAGGTGCAATGCCTGCGGGAATGTGACAGACACAAGTGCCTCACACCCCTCAAAAGCACCTATTCCAATGCTCTCCACATTATCTCCAAGCACCACCGACGTAAGCCCCACACACCCCGCAAAAGCCTCGTCAAGGATATCGTTCACCACATACTCCACAACACCATCCACAATAGTTGCAGGCACAACAACAGCACCCGAGTATGGCACAAGGTTCTTTGTCACCGTAGCGCACCTCTTCTCCTCATCGAGCAGATAGGCGATATTATCAACAATTGTTATCATAAATAAACATTAAATGAGAGTCAATCATATTGCTCCCCTGCCTTAGGGGAGCTGTCGGTTTACCGACTGAGGGGTTTAAAACAGCGTCACGGAACAAGCAACGAGCTGTCGCCATAGCTCAAGAAACGGAAACCGTTCACAAGAGCAAAGTCATACACTCTGCGCCAGTCGCTACCTATGAATGCCGACACAAGCAACAGCAAGGTACTCTTTGGCTGGTGGAAATTGGTCACAATGGCCTTTACAATGCGGAACGTATACCCCGGCGCAATCATTATTCGGGTGTGCGAATGTACCCTGTCGAGCCCCTTGGCATCGAGCCACTGCAAAAGCGCAGTCAAAGCCTCAACGGTTGACAATGTGTGTTCACGGTTATATGGCTCCCACTGCCCCACGCACAACTCACTCTCCTCCATCGTAGGGTTCTCGCTCACCTTCTCGCCAAGGAAATAGAGACTCTCGAGCGTACGCACCGAAGTAGTGCCAACGGCAACAGCCGCGCCACCCGCAGCAATTATTCTCTCAATCAAAGCGCGCTGCACCTCAATATACTCCTCGTGCATTTCGTGATCTGCAATCAGCTCGCTCTTCACAGGCTTGAACGTTCCCGCACCCACGTGCAATGTCACCTCGCCACGCTGCACACCGGCAGCATCCAGCGCGCCAAGCACCGCCGGAGTAAAGTGCAATCCGGCAGTAGGTGCAGCAACCGAACCCTTCACCTTTGAATATACGGTCTGGTAGGTGCTCATGTCACTCTCCTCGGTCTTGCGGTTAAGGTATGGCGGAATAGGCAATTCACCCGCAGCCTCAAGCAACTGCGCGAAGGTAAACCCACCATCCCAAAAGAAACGCACCAGGTTCACCGCCGCGCTGCTCACACGCTCCACCGACAACGTCACCTGCACGCCGTCAATCTCAATCACCTGCGACAGCACCCCACTCTTCCAACGGCTCGAATTTCCCACCAGGCACTGCCACACACACTCCTTTGTCTCCTGGAACATCAATTGGTAGTCGGCTGGCTGCTGAGGTTCAAGACAGAAGACCTCAATCTGAGCACCCGTCTCCTTGCGGAAACGCAGACGCGCCTGGATAACGCGCGTATTGTTGAACACCATCAATGCCCCCTGCGGGATGAAGCTTGGCAAATTCACGAACTTCTCCTCGCGAATATCACCACCTTTATATAATAGAAGCTTTGACGTATCGCGCTCCGCAAGCGGATATTTCGCAATCCTCTCATCGGGCAACGGATAGTCATACTCCGCAATAGCTATCTCCTGAATCTCTTTCATTGTTTTATTTTAGCTATGATATAGATGTTGACCCATTCCTTAAATTCTCCTCCTAAGATAGGAGGAGTACCCTCAAAGAGGGGGAGGTGGTATGAATATTCGCAATAATACCCCCTCCGCTTCGCTCGTCCCCCTAATTTAAGGGGACAATACAAAGACAAGGGGCAACAGCTATTTTATTATCTTTATCTTTGTAACGCAATGCATCGCATTTCGTTACAAAGATAATATAATTAACCCAAACAAACACCATAAAAAAGCAACCGCAGACGAACGGCGTTCGTCTGCGGTTAAAATTATAATCAGTTCTTAAATTACAGAAACAGATTACTTAGCCAACTTGCCGTCAGAACCAAGCACGTTGATAATCTTGTGCTTGTACATCTTCTCCATGTTGTGGCGAGCCGGACC
Source organism: Bacteroidaceae bacterium (assembly GCA_045644005.1). Taxonomy (GTDB): domain Bacteria; phylum Bacteroidota; class Bacteroidia; order Bacteroidales; family Bacteroidaceae; genus HGM04593. The sequence goes on from JAZRGF010000083.1 coordinate 7,088, forward strand.
AAGATACTTACGTGGGTCGAACTCAGCTGGTTTCTCAGCAAATGTCTGGCGGATAGCAGCAGTCATAGCCAAACGAGAGTCAGAGTCGATGTTGATCTTACATACTGCAGACTTTGCAGACTCACGCAACCACTCCTCGGGGATACCGATAGCAGCCTTCAA
>JAZRGF010000084.1:0-2847 GCA_045644005.1 Bacteroidaceae bacterium
ACATGGTGTAGTAGTGGCTCACAGCGCTATCACTTGTCTTTGGCTGGTTCACCGTTGCTGTTGAAAGTGCAGCCTTAAAAGCTGCAAATGCGGCGTTCAATGTTGCAAGCTGGGCAGCGCGATCCTCCTCGCTCATTGTTGTGCCCAATGTCGATTCGATCTCGGCAATTACAGTGTTCAGGTCATTGGCAAGTGCGGGGCTGTACTGTCCCGGCTGCTCGCCAGTGCTTGCAGCAACCTCTTTCTTTATCTCGGCAATTGTTGCCTCCAACTGCTCGGCTGCAACATCCATTCTCTTGTTCGGTGAGTAGATGAGGCCATCAACGGCATTCTTTCCCTCGAGGTCGGTGAGCACGAACGTGAACATCCACTTGTTAAGGCGCACACCGCTTGCACCAACGTATGGCAACTTTATGAACACCTTGTTCCAGCCCTGCTTCAATGTAACCTGCAGTGGCTTGCGGGCGGTGAAGTTCTCGTTCTTGAGGTCAACCTCGTTGTTTATGCCTACGCCTGTGTTGTCCCATGTAGGTGGCAGAATTTCGGTGTCGTTGAGCCATATTCTTGAACCCTTGCGGTCCCATTTGCCTGCGTCGGGTGCTGTGTCCTTCTCGCTGCGGCCATAGTTCTGGAATTCAATCTGTGCACCAACGGTCTGTGCCTTGTCGCTGTATACGTATGTCCACGCATAGGCTGTGCTGTTGCTGTGGTTTGTTGTGCCGTAGTATGTAGGCACTGTGTTGTTGCCCCATGTGTGGCGCAAGTAGATGCCTGCACCTGTTGCAATGCCTGTGCCGTATGTTGTGCCGTTCACAGTGTAGCTCTCCTTCAACCCCTCGGTCTCGGGGGCGAAAGAGGCGTTCATGGCACCGCCATTGGGGAATGGGTCGGTAATTCTCCAACGTACATTTGTCTGCTTAACGTATGCGATAGGCTCATCCTTCAACGAGTTTGCCTTGTGGAACAGGAAACGGCGCTCCCAGTCGGCGAATTCCTCGAACTCCTCGCCACTGTTGGGCAGGGTAGTACCGCCCTTCTCAATATACTGCTTGCCGCCGCCAATCCATGCACGCTCGGCACTTGCAATCACGTTGGCATAGAAGTTGTTCTGTATTATGATGTCCTCCTCGGTAGGTGTCTTGCGGTCGTTCCATGGAGCCGATATCGTACCTGCTACGTTGGCGTTACCCTTCTGCTCGTAGTAGATGTTGCTCTTGTAGATACCTACAAGGTCGGCAAAGACGTCGAAGTGGTTTGTGTAGTTGTAACGGCAGTCAATGTTTGGCAGGCCGTTGATTACCTTTCCGCTTGAGCTCCACATCTGTGTCATGTCGGCACCGGTGCTTGTAGTGATTGTCACACCGCGGATTGGGTTCCACATAACAACCTTCTTGCCCAGGCTGTGAACCTTGTCGGTCATAATCTTCAGGAAGTTGCTGTATGTGATGTCCTTCTCGTCGGCGCCAATGTGTATGTATGGCGCATCGGGGAACACCGCCACAACCTCCTCCAGGATGGTCTTGAGGGCGGCCACGCCGTTGTCGGTCTGCATGTCATATCCCATTGCACGCACGAAAGCCTCGCTGTGGCCCGGCATGTCAATCTCGGGGATTACAATCACACCGCGCTCCTTTGCATAGTCCTGCAGCTGGCGGCACTGTTCCTGTGTGTAATATTTGCCGGCAAAGCGTGTCATTGACGCGCTGCTTGTGAGCTGTGGATATGCCTTCACCTCAAAGCGCCAAGCCTGGTTCTCGGTCATGTGCCAGTGGAAGGTGTTCACCTTGAAGCGTGCGAGCAGGTCAATGTGTTTCTTCAGTGTCTCGAACTCAATGAATGAACGGCCAACGTCGTGCATATATCCGCGGAGCTTGAATGCAGGCCAGTCGGACATTGTCAGCGCCACCAGGGCGGGAGTGCTCTCATAACCCTCGGCAAGCTGTGTCAAGGTCTGTGCTGCACGTATTACGCCGGTCTTTGTAACGGCTGTGATGTTGATAGCATCGGCAGTGATGTCAAGGGTATATGCCTCGTTCTCATAGCCTGCGAGTGCGTAGTCGTATGCACCCTCAATGCTGCCTACAAGTGTCACAGTCACCTGTGCGCCGCCGGTGGCAATGGTGCAACCATTGTCGGTGAAGAACTTCTGCAAAGCAGTGCTGTTTGTGGGGTCTGTGATGGTTACCGTGCGTCCGAGTGCGAACGCCGAACCACTTTTTGCCTCAATCTGTTGTGGCTTTGGCAACAGATGTGTAATCTTTGCCATAGTCGCTGCAGGCAGGCACATGGCCACCGCAACAATCGCCGCTTTAAATAATCTTTTCATATTGAATTAAAGTTAGTTATTTATCCATTACTTCATGATTTTGCATAGCAATCCAAAATCGCGTGCAAGGTATTAATAATTGCTGAAATAAGCAAAAAAAGCATAACGCCTTTGTTTGGCGTTATGCTTTTTTATGAAATGATGTTTCAGTAATGATGTATGAGATCTCTCGTCGCTCCGCTCTGTCGAGATGACATTTCCGCGGTTTTGTCATATCGAACGAACCAACGGTCGACGCCCTAAGGGGCTAAAGTCAATGTGAGAAATCTCAAAGATGTTTTAATTCATACTCCTCAGCCCTGTAGGCAGTGGACACGGCATGCCGTGTCCCTACAGAGGAGCGCTATTTCGCGAAAGATTTCAAGGTGCTCCCCTAATGTACCTTAGATTTGCGCAAGAGAAAAAAGATAAAGTAGAATAATTATATTTGCCTATGATGTTTAACTGATGTAAAGGAAGGCGGAGAGTGAACCAGCCTCTTGTATGGAACGAGCTCCATCCCTCTATTTGGTCTCCCCGCC
>JAZRGF010000085.1:0-4330 GCA_045644005.1 Bacteroidaceae bacterium
AAAGCATTTTAGTAACTTTGCCATGTTGTACACATAAAAATATATAATAAACTAAAAATAAAATTCAACTATGGCTACATTACAAAAGCTACGTAACAAAGGCTCACTGCTCATTGCCTTCGTCGGCATCGCCCTTTTGGCATTCATTGCAGGAGACATTGTAAAACTTTTCCAGAAAGGCCCCGAAGAGGCTGTTGTTGGTACAATCAATGGCGAGGGAATCACTGCCAGCGAGTTCTATGCATTCCGTAACCAGTGCGAGCAGGCATACACACTGCTCAACGGCGCTGCCGTGCTTGATGAAAGCGCACAGGAGAACGTTACTCAGATGGCATGGAACACACTCACAAACTACAAGTCATTGACAGCCCAGGCTGCTGCAGCCGGCCTCACCGTTACACCCGAGGAGCTCAGCTACATCCTGAGCACAAACTGGGGCGGTGTCGCACAGCAGTACACAAGCCGTCTTCCACAGGCATTCTCAACACCCACCGGTGCGTTCAACGTTGAGTTCATCAACTCAATCAACACCGAATACAAGAACTACGAGGAGAGCGGTTCAATGCCCGAGGAGTTGGCTACACTCCACGACGCATGGAAGTTCATCGAGAAGAGCGTAACATGCGACATCATCAGCAGAAAGCTCATGAGCGTATTCGCATTCTGCTCGGCTACTCCTAACCAGGCCGTTGCACAGAGCAACTTCGACCTCAACAACAATACACACTCTATTGAGGTTGCAGCTTATCCTTACAGCAGCTATGCTGACGCACAGGTTGAGGTAAGCGACGCCGAGATTGAGGAGTTCTACAACAAGAACAAGGAGAACTACTTCAACGTTCCGTTCAACCTCTACGACATCTACTACATCAACCAGGAGGTTAGACCATCAATCAAGGATGTCAACGCAGCACGCGAGGAGATTGAGAGACATGCAGCATCATTGAAGGAGGAGAATGCCAACATCGAGGATATCGCGCTCTACTCTTCAACCGAGGCTCCTTACGACGGTTTCTTGTGGACAATCGATGCCATCACCATCGACAGCGAGAACGGCACATATGTAAACAAGTTCAAGGAGAACCACAAGTTCCACGTTCAGCAGAACGCAGTAGGCGAGGTTGCAGCACCATTTGAGGACAGAAACGACAACACAATGAACCTTGTGATGAACGTAAGAAAGACAATGGTTCCCGACACTATCAAGCTTCGCGCAATCGCTATCCAGAGCGAGTCGGCCGAGGAGCTCGCTGCTACAACAGACAGCCTGCTCAACGCATTGAACAACAAGGCAGACTTTGACAAGATTGCCGAGAACTACAGCGCAGATACCGTTGAGTTCAAGACAAGAAACTTTGTGACAACCATCGGCTTCATCCCTACACCCGAGGCACAGAACCAGGTTTACACAGCAAAGGTAAACGAGTATGACGTAATAGAGTTCGGTGAGAACGCAAAGCTCATCTTCCAGGTAATGGAGAAGAAGGGTGAGGTTGAGGCTTACGACGCACTCGTAATCGAGCGCAGAATACCTGTAAGCGCCGAGACATACAACCTTGAGTACAACAAGTTGAGCCAGTTGGTAACATCATGCAACGGTATCGAGGATTTGCAGAAGAACATCCTCTCAACATCATACCGTCTCGAGCAGCAGCGCTCACTCAACTCAAACAGCCTCAACGTGGCAAACAAGCCTGGTACAAGAGACCTTTTGAGATGGGTTCTCGGTGGCAGAAACGCTGGTGATATCTCTAACATCTACGAGTACATCGCAGGCAACAAGAAGTACTTCATCGTTGCAGCCATCAACGAGGTTACTCCACAGGGCTATGTAGCACTCGACAAGGTTAAGGAAGATATCAAGCGTCAGCTCACAAATGACAAGAAGGGCGATATCATCGCTGCCGAACTCAAGGGCAAGAGCCTCGACGAGCTCAAGGCAAACGAGAACGTGAAGTTCAGCACAACCGACCAGGTTGAGTACAAGAAGGCAACATCAGTACAGTCAATCAACGCCGACGAGCTCGTTATCAGCGCAGCAGTTGCAAACATGCAGGCAGGCGAGGTAAGCGCACCAATCAAGGGCAACAACGCTGTATATGTTGTAAAGGTACTTTCTAAGGATGCAAAGAACGCACAGTTCAATGCAGCTGCAGAGTCTGACTACATCCAGTCACTCGACTTCTACGGCAACCCCAACGTAATTGTTCAGCTCATTCAGGATGCAATTGGCAAGACCTACAAGGTTGAGAACAAGGTATACGAGCATATGTAATTCCCAACCCGTACATATGTTCAAACCCTGTCGCAAATTTGCGACAGGGTTTTTCTTTTAATGACCTGTTTTTTCAAAAAAGGTCAAAAAAGTAAAAAAAGATGTTACATTTCACAACATCTTTCGTTTACATAATAGAGAGAGACAGAATGAGCGACAAGACACTTACAACGGTATTCACCAGATTGCGCAGGAAGTTCCTGAACATGGCAATGGCAATTCTCCCCAATGAGGATGATGCTGCCGATGCCCTGCAGGATGCCTTCTGCAAGCTCTGGCCGCGGCGCGACACCATAAACGACGAAGCCAAGGCCGAAGCGCTGACGAGGGTAACGGTGCGCAACATCTGCATCGACAGGACAAGGAAACGCGCACTACCCACAGTACCGCTCGACGAGGAACACGACACCGTAGAGAGTGAAACGACATACAAGGAACGCGAAGAGAGATACAACACCGTAAAAGCAATAATAGACAACGAACTGACCGGACTACAAAAGATAATCATAGAGTTGAAGGAGATTGAAGGAGTTGAGATAGTAGAAATTGCCAAACAACTGCAAATGAAAGAGAGCGCAGTAAGGATGAACCTCTCTAGAGCAAGAAACAAAATCAGGGAATGTTACAGAAAGGAGGCAACAGATGAAAAATGACAAAAGAAATAGGGAAATAGAATATTGGCTCGCGTTGAGTGAGAAATATTTCGATGCCTTGACCACCAACGAGGAGGAGAAGGCTTTGACACAATTCCTTGAAAGCGATGCAGCCAACTCCCCGGCATTCAACGAGATAAAGGCAGTCATGGGCTATTTGAGCATCGGCAGGAGCATTACCCAAAAGGCGAAAAGCAAAACCCGCAGGATTGGCAGTGCCATACAATGGGCATCTGTGGCAGCCTGCGCGGCAATAATGGTTGCCGTCGGAACATCTATATTGAAACAGAACACACTGCCTGCAACGGAAGAGAGAGAGATATTCTATGCCTGCATTGATGGAAAAGAGTACACAGACGAGGAGTTGGTAATGCAGCACATGCTCGCAACGATGAACAGGATGAGCAACACAAGCACCGGCAGCATCGAGGAGCAGATGGGAGCAATGTTCAGAATTGGTAATTGAAACATAACAGACACTATATGAAACGGCTATTATTAATACTTACAATGTGCCTTTTGGCAACCATTGCCAGTGCACAGAAGAACATGGAAATATCACCACTGTTCGAGGGCACGGAGAGGGCAAAATATGGTTTCAGCGCAGTTGTCATAGAGGGCAAGAGCCTGAAGAAATATAACCTCACACTCTTCAAGAGCGTCACCACAAGCAAGACACAGCTGTTTGACGAACTCGAAGGCATAGTAGAGAGTGACAGCAAGGAAGCCATAGATAAGGAGTGCGGTTACATCAACGGCAAGCTCTACTACGGTTTCTACCAGTTCAAGCCCACAGACGGGAAATACCGTTACATCTTCTACCGCAACAGCTCACTGCGCGACGATGAACCCGACGAGATAACCATTGTGTACATGGAGGGATACCCCACCCTCGAAGAACTCAAAAAAATGTTCCGCTGATGAAAAGATACATATTATCAATATTGCCAGTAATTATGGCAACAGTAGCCTACCCGCAATTGGGAGGGCGTTTGGGCAAGGTTGTTGACAGAGGTATTGAGAAGGTAGACATCATACATGTCGATTTCGAAAACCTTGATTCAGAAACTGCACAACTTTATATCGACGGTATAAGGAATTACGTCAACAAAAAGGATATGCTCAAATACAGCAATAACCCGCAAGAGCTTAAAAAGGATTTGGAAGAGATTGATGGCAGCGACATCCTCATTTGGGAATGTTACACGACTAAAGGATGGAAGAGACTGCATAAGACAATATCAAGACTTGTACCGAAGACACAGTTCGGGATGGGTTGGAACCTCTACCTTTGGAACAAGAGTTGCGGTAAATATCCACGAATGCTCAAAAGCATCGGCATGTACGATGAGAATGTCATACTTAGATACAACCACACGGCATACAGTCGCAACAAGTTGGA
>JAZRGF010000086.1:0-1744 GCA_045644005.1 Bacteroidaceae bacterium
TCAACCGCCGCTACCTGTCAATCATTGCCGTATGTTTTGTGATTGCCGCGCCTGTGGCATGGTTCATTGCCGATAGGTGGCTGCAGCAGTTCGTGAACCGCATTGGACTTGCACTGTGGTTGCCGCTGGCGGTGTTTGCTATTGTTGTCGTTGTTACGGTGGCATTGGTGACCTTGCGCTCACTGAAGGCCGCAACGGAAAACCCTGCCGATGTGGTTAAATCGAACTGATAGACACCGCACTTGAATGGATTTATTTAGATGCTTCGCTATGCTCGGTATGACAAAAAACGCAAATGTCATACTGAACGTAGTGAAGTATCTTGATTGGATTACGTATTTTATAATCGCAGATACTGTTTTTAGACATTTTTTTGTAACTTCGCACTATAATAAATGTGAGTTCGATATAAACTAAATCAAATCGCGAACCTGTCATCCCGACAGAGCGTAGTGACGAGGGATCTCTGAATCCGCGAATAATGAGATTCCTCACACAAGGTTCGGAATGACAAAATACACTAAATTTTAGTATAAATTCTTATATCGAATTCACGTTAATAAACAATTATGGCAAAGAGAGGAACATTACTTATAGTTGATGACAACAGGAACATCCTGTCGGCGGTTAAATTGCTTGCCGACGGGTCTTTTGCGAAGGTGGTGACACTCTCTTCGCCAACGACGCTGCTTTCTACCGTTGCTGCCGAGCGGCCGAATGTATTGTTGCTGGATATGAACTTCCACGCAGGAATAAACACCGGCAACGAAGGTATCTATTGGCTCAAGGAGGTGTGCGGAAAATTCCCCGATGTGAAGGTGGTACTTTTCACAGCATACGGCGACATAGACCTTGCCGTCAAGGCAATGAAGCACGGCGCGTTCGACTTTGTCGTGAAGCCGTGGAACAACGACAAACTGATGGAGACGCTGCTCAATGCTCTGGAGCAGTCTATGGGTAAGGGAAAGAAAAAGCCTGAGGTGCCGGTGCGCAAAGAGGTGCCGATGTTCTGGGGCGGCAGTGCCGAGATGGAGCGTGTACGCGCCTTGGTTGAGCGTGTTGCTGTGACCGATGCAAATGTCCTCATTACCGGCGAGAACGGTACGGGTAAGGAACTGTTGGCGCGTGAGATACATCGCCTGTCCAAACGTTGCGGAAAGGAGATGGTGTCGCTCGACATGGGTGCAATACCCGAGACTCTCTTCGAGAGTGAACTCTTCGGTCACAAGAAGGGTGCGTTTACCGATGCACATGCCGACCGCCCAGGAAAAATGGTTGCAGCAAGCGGCTCTACACTCTTTATGGATGAGATTGGTAACCTGCCGCTCCATTTGCAGGCAAAGATGCTTGTAGCACTGCAGAACCGCATGGTTACACCCCTTGGCGGCAATGCACCACAGGCAATTGATATACGCATTGTGGCTGCCACAAACCGCGACCTATACTCTATGGTTGAAGGCGGCAGCTTCAGACAGGACCTTCTCTACCGTATAAATACCGTGCATATAAATCTGCCACCGCTGCGCCGGCGACAGGTGGATATAGTTCCGCTTGCCGAGATATTCCTTAAACACTATTGCGAGAAGTATGGCAAGGAGCCAATGTGTATTTCGCAGCAGACGGCTGAGAAACTCATGGCGCACCCATTTGAGGGTAACATACGCGAGCTGCAGAATATAATGGAGAAGGCGGTAATCATGTGCGACGGGGCATCGATTGAGCCTCACCATCTGCAGCTGCATGT
>JAZRGF010000087.1:0-9161 GCA_045644005.1 Bacteroidaceae bacterium
TATACACCCTCGAAACCACCTACGATAAGGCGCTTGAGGTACAACTCGTTGGCGATACGCAAGTAGAGAGGAATGTCGAGCGCGTTGTGGTGTGTGATGAACGGACGTGCCGCTGCACCACCGGGGATAGACTGCAATACCGGTGTCTCGACCTCCATGTAGCCACGGCTGTTGAAGAATTCACGCATTGAACTGTAAATCTTGTTACGTTTGATGAAGATTTCCTTTACATCGTCGTTTACAACAAGGTCAACATAACGCTGACGGTAACGTAGCTCGGGGTCTTCGAAACGGTCGTAAGCCACACCGTCCTTGTACTTTACGATTGGCAATGGACGGATGCTCTTTGAAAGGAATGTAATCTCGTGAGCGTGAACAGTGATTTCGCCTGTCTGTGTGCGGAACACTGTACCCTTTACGCCGATGAAGTCACCGATGTCGAGCAAGCGCTTGAAAAGAACATTATATGTGTCCTTGTTCTCGCCCGGGCAGATGTCGTCGCGTGTGATGTACACCTGTACACGGCCTTTAGAGTCCTGCAACTCAATGAATGAAGCCTTACCCATTACGCGGCGGCTCATCATGCGGCCTGCGATGCACACCTTGCGCGGCTCGTCCTCGTCCTTGAATTCTGCTATGATGTCTGTTGAAAATGCATCAGTGGGGTATTCGGCTGCGGGGTATGGCTCAATGCCCATATTGCGCAACTCGGCAAGTGCCTCGCGGCGTACAATCTCCTGTTCGCTAAGTTCTAGAATGTTCATTGTTATAATGTTTTTATATTAGTTTCTTTAACTCTTTTCTTGTCAATTTGAGCAGCTGTAGATCACTCTTTGTGTTCTTGAGATACTTCACAGCGTTCAGTATGACATTGGGTTATATCAGTTTCTTAAAGTAATCTATTGTGTGTTGTAAGCCTTCGTCGAGCTTTATGCTTGGCTGCCAACCACCCAGTATGCGGTTTGCCAGCGAGATACCGGGCTTGCGCTGGCGTGGATCGTCCTGTGGCAACGGCTCGAATATGATTCTTGATTTTGAGCCTGTGAGCTCAATCACCTTCTCGGCAAGCTCAAGCATGGTGAACTCACCTGGGTTGCCTATGTTTACAGGGCCGGTGAAGTCGTCGCCTGTCTCCATCATGCGTACCATGCCCTCGACAAGGTCATCGACGTACTGGAAACTGCGTGTCTGCTTGCCGTCGCCATAGATGGTGATGTCCTTGCCCTGCAGTGCCTGCACGATGAAGTTCGACACTACACGGCCGTCGTTCATGCTCATGCGTGGACCATAGGTGTTGAAGATACGTATGATTTTTATCTTTACATTGTTCTGTCGGTGGTAGTCCATGAACAGCGTCTCGGCACAACGTTTTCCCTCGTCATAGCAGGAACGTATGCCAATGGGGTTTACATTACCCCAATACTCCTCGACCTGCGGATGGATGTGCGGGTCGCCATAGACTTCGCTTGTCGATGCCTGCAGAATCTTGGCACCCACACGCTTTGCAAGTCCAAGCATGTTCATTGAACCTATGACACAGGTCTGTATGGTCTTTACAGGGTCGTGCTGGTAGTGCACCGGTGATGCGGGGCAGGCGAGGTTGTATATCTCGTCGACCTCGGCCGTGTAGGGCTGTGTTATGTCGTGGCGCACAAGCTCAAAGTGGTCATTGCCAATGAGGTGACGGATGTTGTCCTTGCTGCCTGTGAAGTAGTTGTCGAGGCAGATGACATCGTTACCGTCATTCAACAGCCTTTCGCAAAGGTGTGATCCAATGAAGCCGGCTCCTCCTGTTACAAGTATTCGTTTCATATAGTTCTCTTATTCAAAAACAGCATACCCCTCGCCAATCATATTTCCGTCGACGAAAATATAGGCAAGGTAGCGGCCCTCCTGCAATGTCTCTTCAATGTCCCAATAGAAGACGAGTGACTGCTCGTCACCGTTGAACTCGAAATCCCTGTACATCGAGTAGCTTATGTCACGGTTCTCATATTTGAACGTGTTGCTATAACCCTTTGTCAATGGCTCGCCGCCGGGTTGCATAATCCTGACGTAGGCTCTCTTGTCGCCGGTGCTTGCTGTTATGTTCTTCGAAATGGTGCAGCTCACGCAAATCTGCTTGGCGCGCTTTATGGCGGGAGTCTCCTTGCCGTTGCTGCGCAGCAGTTTTACGTTAACATTGGTTGCGTCGAGCTGTGATGCAAGGTCAACTTTCTGTGTGAGCTCCTTTTTCTCTTTCTCAAGGTCATTTCTCTCCTTCTCGGCCTTCTGCTTGCTGGCGATGAGCTTTGTGTTCTGGTTCTTGAGCTCGGTGTTCTCGCGGTAGAGCGAATCAATCTGCACCATGTAGCTCTCAAGCACACCGCGCAGGGTCTTGAGCTCCTTTTTAAGGCGCTTGATTTCGGCAGCATTGGTTGCTTTGGTGCTCTGCAGCTCCTCATAGAGCTGCTGGGTACGCAACTGCTCCTGCTCAAGCTTCACCAAAAGGGAGTCGTTGCTAAGAATCTTCTTCTTCAGCTCGTCATACTCCATCTGTGCTGTCTGCAGGTCATTGAGCATCTCCTCCTGTTCAAGGGCTATGAGCTCCTGAATCTCCTCGTGCTGCTTCTCGCTCTCCTTTAGGTTGTTCCAAATGAGTGCCAGGCCTGTTGCCAAAACGACAACAAGCACGGCAAGCAGAATTATTATACTCTTTTTCTTATCTTTCATTTTTCAATACAGTTACTTGGACAGTTTCTGTATGCTCTCCTTGAGCATAGCAATCTTCTCCATAGCGTCCGACTGCTTCTTGCGCTCGATTGCAATGATCTTCTCGGGAGCCTTGCTGACGAAGTTGGGGTTGCCAAGCTTTGCCTCAACGCTCTTGAGGAACTTCTCGTGGTATGCAAGCTCTTCCTGCATCTTTGCAATCTCGGCGTCCTTGTCAATGAGTGAACCCATTGGGATAGCGAACTCTGTTGTGCCAACGCGGAACGATACAGCAGTGTCATCGGGTGTTGCAACGCACTCGAGTGAAGAGAGGTTGGCCATCTTGGTCATCACACACTCAAGGCCTGCGACGGGCGACTCACCAATGATTTGCAGTGCCAAAGGCTCGCGTGGCGAGAGGTTCTTCTGCTGGCGTGTAGCGCGTACACCGCCAATAACCTCCTTCATTATTGCTATTTTGCCAAGGAATGTCTCGTCGCACTCTGCTGCAAGCTCCTTTGTGCTCTGTACCATGATGCTCTCGCCATCCTTGCGCTCCTTGATGTTCTGCCACAGCTCCTCGGTGATGAATGGCATGAATGGGTGGAGCAGACGCAACAGGCTGTCGAAGAAACCGAGTGTTGCCTCGTATGTGGCTGCGTCGATTGGTGAACCATATGCGGGCTTGATCATCTCCAGATACCATGCCGAGAACTCGTCCCAGAAGAGTGTGTAGACGGTCATCAGTGCCTCGTTAAGGCGGTATTTGCCAAAAAGGTCGTCAAGCTCTGCCGCAGCCTTTGCCAATGTCTCGCCAAAATACTTGATGGCAATCTTGCTGCTCTCGGGCTGCTCAATCTCGCTGCTTATCTCCCAACCCTTTACAAGGCGGAATGCGTTCCATATCTTGTTACAGAAGTTACGACCCTGCTCGCAGAGGCTGTCATCGAAGAGGATGTCATTACCTGCAGGTGCAGAGAGCATGATACCCATGCGCACACCATCTGCACCGTAACGTGCAATGAGGTCGAGTGGGTCGGGGCTGTTACCAAGTGACTTGCTCATCTTGCGGCCGAGCTTGTCGCGTACGATACCTGTGAAGTATACGTTCTTGAATGGCATGTCGCCCTCATATTCATAACCGGCCATAATCATACGTGCTACCCAGAAGAAGATGATATCCGGGCCTGTAACGAGGTCATTGGTGGGGTAGTAGTAGCTTATCTCCTTGTTGCCCGGCTCAAGAATGCCGTTGAACAGTGAGATTGGCCACAACCATGAGCTGAACCATGTGTCGAGTGCATCCTCGTCGTGACGGAGCTCCTCGGCTGTGATGTTCTCATAGCCTGGGACTGCTTTTGCAAGTGCAAGTGCCTCTTCGCGGCTCTCTGCTACAACAAACTGCTCCTCGGCACCTTCGGCTACTGGCAGGAAGTATGCGGGGATGCGGTGACCCCACCACAGCTGGCGGCTGATGCACCAGTCCTGAATATTGGCAAGCCAATTGTTGTATGTTGTCTTGTATTTTGTTGGGTAGAATTTCAGTTTGTCCTCCATTACAGGTGGCAATGCGATGTCGGCAAAGTGCTGCATGCGCAGGAACCACTGCATGCAAAGGCGTGGCTCAACAGCTGTGTCGGCATTGCGCTCGCTGTAACCCACCTTGTTGTCATAGTCCTCAATCTTCTCCAAGAGATCTGCAGCTGCAAGGTCCTTGGCAATCTGTGCGCGTACCTCCATGCTGTCCTGGCCTACATACATTCCGGCAGCCTCGCTGATGGTTGCATCGGCGTTGAAGATGTCGATGGTCTCCAGGTTGTGGGTCTTGCCAAGCATGTAGTCGTTGGTGTCATGTGCAGGTGTAACCTTCAAACAACCTGTACCGAACTCAATCTCAACATAGCGGTCCTCAATCACAGGAATAGAACGGTTTACCAATGGAACGATAACACGCTTGCCTTTGAGCCAACTGTTCTTTGGGTCCTTGGGGTTGATGCACATTGCAGTGTCACCCATGATGGTCTCGGGGCGTGTTGTGGCAACTACTGCATAGCGGCGGCCATTGGCGTCGCGGTGCAGAATCTGGTGCTTTACAGTAGGGTCAAAAGCATCGGTTGCTGCAAGTGTCACTGCATCGGCCTCCTCGCCATCGGTGCAGCCTGCTGCCTCGTCAACATAATACTTCAGGTAGTAGAGCTTGCTCTTCTCCTCCTTGTAGATAACCTCCTCGTTGCTGAGTGCTGTCTGTGCCTTGGGATCCCAGTTTACCATGCGCAGGCCACGGTAGATGAGGCCTTTGTTGTAGAGGTCGCAGAATACCTTTATGACGCTCTTGCTACGGATGTCGTCCATTGTGAACGATGTGCGGTCCCAGTCGCATGATGCACCGAGCTTGCGCAACTGCTGCAGGATGATGCCGCCATGCTCCTCGGTCCACTCCCATGCGTGCTTGAGGAACTCCTCGCGTGTGAGGTCGCTCTTCTTGATGCCCTGGCCTGCGAGCTTCTTCACCACCTTTGCCTCTGTGGCAATTGATGCGTGGTCGGTACCCGGTACCCAGCATGCGTTCTTGCCGAGCATACGTGCGCGGCGTACAAGGATATCCTGGATGGTGTTGTTGAGCATGTGGCCCATGTGCAACACGCCGGTTACGTTTGGTGGTGGAATAACGATTGTGTAAGGCTCTCTCTCATCGGGTTCCGAGTGGAAAAGATTGTTCTTCAACCAATACTCGTACCATTTTTCCTCAACCTCTGCGGGTATGTAAGTGCTTGCTAACGTCATAGTTATTATAATATTTTTGATTTTTACAGATTAAATGCAATCAAATACAATTATTGCTAACTGCAAAGTTAACTCTTATTATTTAATTATTTACCTTTGTGCGCGAAAAAAATAAGAAAATATGGTGTGTGAACGGCAAAATGTCAATGTTGGCTTTGTGTTTTGCCGCTTTGCGCTATCTTTGTCAATAAAATATGGAATTATGCATAGCAGAGAGGAAATTTTAGAGGCTTTCGGCCGTTTTTTGGATGTTCTTGACGAGTTGCGCGAGAAGTGTCCTTGGGACAGGAAACAGACAAACAGCAGCCTGCGTCCCAATACTATAGAGGAGTGTTTTGAGTTGGCGGATGCTCTTGTAGCCGATGACACGCAGAATATATGCAAAGAACTTGGCGATGTGCTGCTTCATGTGGCTTTCTATGCCAAGATTGCAAGCGAGAAGCAGCAGTTTGACATGCAGGATGTGTGTGACCGCTTGTGTGACAAGCTTATCTACCGTCACCCGCATGTGTTCGGCGATGCGGTTGCAGAGACTGCCGGCGAGGTGTGCAAGAACTGGGAACAGTTGAAGATGGCCGAGAAGGATGGTAACAAGACTATCCTGAGCGGTGTGCCGGCTTCTATGCCATCGCTCATAAAGGCCTACCGTATGCAGGAAAAGGCAGCAAATGTGGGCTTTGATTGGGAGAAGAAAGAGGATGTGTGGGCGAAGGTGAAGGAGGAGATTGCCGAGATTGAAGAGGAGATGAAGCGTGGCGATGCCGTGAACATGGAAAAGGAGTTTGGTGATCTCTTGTTCAGCCTTGTGAATGTATCGCGTCTTTATAACATAAATCCCGACAATGCTTTGGAACTCACGAACAATAAGTTCCGTCGTCGTTTTAACTATGTCGAGGAGCATTCAATTGGGCAGGGACGTAACCTGCGCGACATGTCGCTCGAGGAGATGGATGCTCTTTGGAACGAAGCAAAGAGGACTGAAAATGAAAACAGATGAGCAGTGCTCATCTGTTTTTCGTTTATCTCTGTTCTCCATTTCTCTCGGGGCGCTGTTCTGTCATCTTCTTCATGAGGTCGCGCTGGAAAGAACCTTCGGCATGCTGCACGCGGCGTAACTTGCAGGGGGGTAGCACCTTCAGGTATTTCTCGGTATACTCTCGTTCGAGTTTTGCAATCTCAATTTTTGTGTCGGCCATCTTGTAGACGAAGTTGCGGCACTCCTCCTCGGTCATCTTCTCGTTGCGCTCCTTCTTGAAGTCCTTGCGCACGTTGCGCTCAAGCTCGAACTTCTTTTTCTGCAGTTCGAAGAACAAGGGGAAGAACGCTTCGGCCTCTTGGGTTGTCAGGTCGGCCTTTTCGGTTATGTATGCCTTCTGTTTTGCCTGGAACTCCTCGGGCGAGAAGTGGGGCTTCTTAATTGGACGTTCCTGTGCGCTTGCTGTTACTGCTGTGAGCAACAGAAGCAGCGATGCGAATAGAATTTTTTTCATATTATCGGTGGTTGTTCTGTTTATTTGTTAAAAATCGGCATCGGTCAAATAGCAGTAGAAGGTATACTCGTCAATAGGGTAGCTGTTGAGTATGTTGTCAATGTATTCGCTGTCGGCATAAACATAGTCGTTTGCCGCATTGTCATTGCCGGTGTTATGCAACGGTGCAAGGAAATTGGCTGTGATGCCAACAATTATTGCAATGGCTGCTGCATAGCCTACTATGCGACTGAACTTGCCAATCACATGGCTCTTCTTGGGGTTAGGCTTGTCGGCAGGTTTGTTTGCTGTCGCATCCAGTATCCTGCTGTTCAGCTGCTCAAAGTATCCCTCGGGTACGGTAAACAGCTCTTTCTTTCTATTCTCTGGCTTATCCATAATTCAATTCCTTAATTATAAGACACAAAGTAGCGGTTTGGGTTTAATCGGCCTTGCTTAAAAAATCTTCAATTTTCTTCACGGCTATGTGATATGAGGCTTTCAGTGCACCAACGCTGGTGTCGAGGATTGAGGAAATCTCCTCGTATTTCATTTCGTCGTAATATTTCATGTTGAATACGAGCCGTTGCTTTTCGGGCAGGCGGGCGATGGCTTCCTGTAGCAGTGCATCGGCTCTGTTGCCGCAGAAATATGTGTCGCTTTCAAGTTGTTCGGCAATTGCACCTTCGGGTGTGTCCAATGAAATGAGTGTACCGCGGTTCTTGTTCAGGAAGGTGAGTGTCTCGTTTATTGCAATGCGGTAGAGCCAGGTCGAAATCTTTGATTTGCCCTGGAATGAGTCGATGTTCAGCCATGCCTTTATGAACGTGTTCTGTACGATGTCATCGGCATCGGCATGTATCAATACCATGCGTCTGATGTGACGGTAGATATCTTCGCTGTGCTCCTTTACAATGACAGAGAATGCTGCAGCTCTTAGGTTCTCGTCCTTGAGCTGTGCAACTATTTCTTCTTCATTGTATCCTTTGCTTGGCACGGTGATAGTGTTATATCTGATTTGACAGGGGAAGTGGCCGATGGTTTAATCGATGCAGATTATATCCCCCTCGTTGGCGGCTATTGTTGCCGGGAATATCTCCTGTGCTTCTTTCAGTAGTATCTCAGGTGTGTCGTAGCGTGACGAGTAGTGCCCTATAAGAAGTCTCTTGGCGCCGGCATCGCTTGCGGCCTTTGCTGCCTGGCGAGCTGTGCTGTGGAATGTCTGTGCTGCACGCTCCTTTTCGCTGTCGGCAAATGTGGCTTCGTGGTAGAGCAGGTCAACGTCCTTCAGCTGCAGGCTAATGTTGCAAGGTGCTGTGTCGCTGCAGTAGGCATAGCTGCGTGAACGGTCGGCCTCCTTTGTGAGCCTGTTGTTGGGGATTGTCTCGCCATCGGGGGTGATGTAGTCTGCACCATCCTTAATCGCCTGGCGCATATATGCGGGTATGTTGTAAAAATTCACTACATCGCCAATGAGGTGGCGTTTCTTTGGTTTCTCACGGAACAGGAAGCCGCAACATGGCATACGGTGTTTTAACGGTATGCTTTCTACGGTTATCGTATTGTCCTCATAGATGACCTCTTGCCTTGTTGCGTCTATGCTGTGGAAAAAGAGTGGGTAGTTCATTCCCTTGCAGAAAAAGTCTATCTGTGGCTTCATTACCTCCTCGAGATTTGGGTCGGCATATATGTGCAGTGGGGCAGTGCGTCCAAGCAACGCGAATGTGGATATAAGTCCTATCAAACCAAAGCAGTGGTCGCCGTGCAGGTGCGAAATAAAGATGTGGTTTATGAATGAGAAGTGGATGTGCTGTCTGCGCAGTTGAACCTGCGTGCCTTCGCCACAATCAATCATGAACTGTTTGTTGCCTATCTTCACAATCTGAGCGCTTGCGTTGTGACGCGTGGTCGGCAATGCCGAGCCGCAACCTAATATGTGTATCTCGAATGGTTCCATGATGTGGCAAATTTACTTATTAGAGCGCTAAAAAGCAAATACTCTATCACTATAATGAAATAAAAAAGTTAAGGCTGTCCACACGGACACCCTTAACCATAGATATTGTGAATTATTTTAATTATTCACCTTTACCCTCGAGCTTATTCTTGAGTGCAGCAAGAGCATCGATGTCACCGAGAGTTGTTGATGCAGCCTGGTTCTGGATTGCAGGTGCAGCCTCCTCGGCTTTCTTTGTCTTGCGAGCAGCAGCAGCGGCC
>JAZRGF010000088.1:0-1449 GCA_045644005.1 Bacteroidaceae bacterium
ATTACCTCCCCACCACGAGATATTGTTGTCCTTGAAGTATTTAACAACACCCTCTCGTATTGGCTCGTAAAGATTATTCATACCATCTCGAAGAACAAAAGGTCTTGGAATACCCTTAAAATATCCATTACCTTTATCGCCCGAAAAGATATCCGAACTCTTAATCAATGCCTCTTGGCGTGTGTACTGACTATTTTTATACTTGCTCATATTTATATCATTAACATAATTCGTCCTTCGGCCTTGACAAACATATTAGGATAGCGACATACAACAGCATAAACCTGATTGGATGTAACGGGTTGTCCGTCCTTACGGATATGCAGCCGTTGGCGATTTATCATCTCCGCAATCTGTTCTGTTCGCATACCTCGGTTTTGGCTTGCAATGCAGTAAAGTATAGCTTCTTCAATTTTCATACTTCAAAGTTACACATATTTCAAAACAAAAAGAGAAAAAGCCGAAACTTTTTCTCTCTAACTCATAATCGCAGCCGCTACTGCTCCGCCATCTTGCGGCCAGCATCGTAGGCCTTCTGCAAGTCCTCCTCCCAATGGGCATCACGCCAAGCGTGCTTTGCCTCCTCGGAGAAGCTGCCGAGTTCGTAATTGTCGTATTTCGCCACCTGGCAAGTGTTGTAGCCGATGATGCGCTCTATCTCGCCGAGAGCCGTTGTGAGGCACCACTCCATCGTGCCGAAATGGTTGCTGTTGTTGCGCTCGGGCAGACCGTTCATCGTCTCGACAAGCACCACAGGCATACGCTTTGGTGCGGTCAGGCTGTAATCGTTGTACGAGAGCCACGGAAACGCCAGACGCTCCAAGAAGGCACGCATCTTGCCCGTCACCTCGCCGAAATAGATGGGCGAGCCGAGCACCAAGCCGTCCGCCTCGGCAATATCCTCCAAGAGTGGCGATAGCTCATCTTTGAAGCGGCAGATGTTCGATGCCTTGCCTTTGAGTTTGCACGACATACACGACATACAACCCTTATAATCAATATCATAAAGTCGCACTGTCTTCACCTCGACATCCTCACCCGCCGACTTTGCACCCTCGGCAAATCGCTGCAATAGCTGTGCTGTGTTCATATTTTTTCGCGGGCCACCATCCACAATCACAATCTTTTTCATATCGCTCTGTTTTTATTCCAAATCGTTCAAGATGTATGCCACATCAAAGGTAATTATTTTTTCGATACGCGGTTGGGGTTATGCCGACTTCGCGTTTGAAAAAGCGACAGAAATATGGCGTTGTCGAGAAATTAAGCTCCTCGGCAATCTGTTCGATTGTATGTCCCGAACTGCGTAGAAGAAGTTTTGCTTGCACAGTAACCGATCGATTTATCCAGTCGCTTGCCGTTGTGCCACTCGCCTCAAAGACTAAGCGGCTGAGGTATTGGGGCGATATATTCATCCGCTCGGCATAGAACGGAAGGTCGTGTTTGCCT
>JAZRGF010000089.1:0-1939 GCA_045644005.1 Bacteroidaceae bacterium
CTCCAAGGCGGTCTTGGAGTGCTTTGCGTTTCTGCTGATATTGTATCCCCCATAGGTTATAATATATGTCCATTCTCATGCTTTTCTGATTTTAAGGTTCTTGTCAGCTTTGTATGAGGGTTGGCCAAAGGCGGTACACATAAGGGCGAAGCGGTCTTTTAGTTCAAGCTTGGTGTAACGGGTAACGGCTCCGCTACCTTCTTTGTGAAGTCCTGCAGCATACATATTTACCTGCACTTTGTTCATTATGTCTACATGAGTTTTTCTGCAGAGCTTGCTGCTTGCGATGTCATGTATTGCTTTGTATGTGTTGTCCTTGATTGTGTCGTCGTATATTGGGACTTTTCTGTCTATCTTGCATACCCTGAGCAATGTTTTTATTTTGGCATTATAGCCGCTTTGGCCACATGGGTATTTGGTTATAGGGAAGTTGAATTTTGTTCTTTTAACTATCTCAAGGGCGAAGCGTACAAGTGGTGTCTGGACTTCGATGTTTGTTTCCTGGCCATCACGAGTCTTATCGGGAAGATAATGAATGTATGCGATCCCTTCCGGAGAGACAGCGACGTTTTCCATAGACAAAGATTGGAAGTCTCCGATTCTGCAGCCGAGGGCACATTGAAGGAGAAAGGCGTCTTTGACTTCCTGAAGATCTTCAGACACCTTCGTGTTAAGTACTTTCTGCAGTTCAGCACTATATAAAAAGTATGGTTCATCGAACATTGTGCGCATGACGGCTTTCTTTCTCTCGGTTCCAATCTTGCGAAATGGAGATTTGATGATTTCGTCTCTGCTCTCGAGTTCGTTGAAGAATGTCTGGAGTTTCTTTAGGTGAGTTGTTACAGTGTTGAGGTTGAGGCGTTGTTTGGGCTTGTTTCTCTCGTTGCACTCTTTGTAGAGTTTCGGGTATTTGTCAACGTATTTGTATTCGTCGAAGATGAACAGACGGAAGTTGAGAATGTTTTCTTCGGTGAATTCTGCCGGTGCCATTTGCGACATGCCGTTGATTGTGAGATAACGATGGAGTTTTGTCAGTACGGCTCTGTAGTGTTTGTAACGAAGTTCGCATATGATTCCGTCTCGGAAGGAGTCGTCAATGAATCTTTCAAAACGCTGCAACAGTGTCATGCCAGCTGCTTTGCGTTCTGCCTGCTTGGGGTTCTTTAGGTCAGCAATTTCCTTTTCGAAAATGTCGCTTGTCATATCGAGACCTTTTGCTTTCATGTTGGCGTAGGCTTCGTGCATGTAGCGGATCTCTTCTTCAAGGGATCTGGCAAGTTCGTAGTTATAGACTGAGACTCGCTGCTTGAGTCTTCCGTCTATGTCAAATTTTGCCAGGTCGGCAGCGGTTGCTTTAATTCCTGTTTTGTGGAATAAGGCCACTTCTCTTCCTTCTGTCAGTCTAAGTCTGACTTTGATTTCTCCCGACTTTGCAGGAGTCCTCAGATACAAAATTATTCTCTCCATATTTTCCGTATTCCGTTGTGCAAATTTAATAAAATTGCACAACCAAAACAAGATTTAATGCAATATGGATGAGATTTGTTGCAACATTTACCCTTTGTAAGTCATTGATATATAATGTTGTATGATTTTGGTGTTATTTTATGGTATTGCATTGAATGAATCCTGTCGGAGTCACCAAAAACGGCATTCTAGATATCTAGGATGCCGATTTTCTTTTATTTGCTCCAAAAGTTTGCATTACCTATTTTGTATATTGATACTCTCTATCAAAGAAACTTTGAGATGTACCAATAATCGATGCTCCTAGAACTTTTCCATTCTGATCACAGAAATATCCTATCAAGGTATACGTAGATTCTATCTTATTTATCGATAGAAATTCTCCATTGGGATCCAGTATCACGGGAAAGTTACAATTGTACTTACTCAACAACTGCATCAGTTTTGATGAATCAGTCGGTTCAGTTTTACA
>JAZRGF010000090.1:0-1095 GCA_045644005.1 Bacteroidaceae bacterium
TAAAGCCAACCTATCCCATCGTAGATAAGTTGGCTTTTATGAGAATCATTTGCGACCTTTGCAAAAACGTAAAAACAATGAAGAAACTATTTTCACTGTTGGCCTGCCTCACAGTTCTCATGGCTTGTAAGGAGGCGAAGAATACCATATCACTGAGCGACGAGGACAAGAGCATAGCCATAGAGACATTGCAACTCTATCAGAACGTGGATTGACAACTTGTGGCTGAGCGTAACGGACTTTATCAATTATTACTAAAGCACTCGGAGCCTGCCGGTGAGGTGAGCGAGGAGGACAAAGGCTACTTCCTGCGCAACATTGCCCACATAGACAGCATCGTAGATGCAGGAATAAAACTCATCAACCAGAACAAAGGAGACGAGCTGCTGAGTCTGCTTGAAACCGAACTGCCCAGCTTCTATGCCCATCCACACAACACGGTAGATAATGAGGTTGCCCTGCATCAGTTAGCCGTGGAACTCTACCGCAGACAGTCGGCAAGCGATGAGGAGTTCTTGACGAAGGTAATACCACTGAGCGAATGGACGGTGATACACATTGAAGCCCTTGAACACAAGCATCCTGTCTACTCCGCAGTGTTGACAGAGCTGGTGGTTTTCTACACATCATTGGCGAACTACGACAAGGCAATCTTTAACGGAGAGAAACTGAGTGCATACGCATTACAGACTGGCGACGAGGAGACGCAAATCTACTCTTCACTGCTATTGTCGCGAGCAAACAGTAAGATTGGCCAGCAAGAACAGAAAGACAGTTGCATCAATAGTGTAAACTACTTGCAACAGTTTAATGATATTTACGAGACTGTAAAAGATATGTTAAATTAGTAAATATAGGAATTATGAAGAAAGCATTAAGAATATATAAATACGCTTGGGTCGTGCCATTCTTTGCGATGGTGGTGTCAATGTTTGCGTCATTATTTAATACAGACTCATCAAACATACATCATGAAGGGCTTATGAAACTGTCAGAAGCTCCTGCATATATAGAAGAAGTTATAGGTGTTGAGCTACCAGCCGTAGCACTTTCCAATTCAAATACAGGTTATGGCTCTCACTTCACTTCTCATAC
>JAZRGF010000091.1:0-7007 GCA_045644005.1 Bacteroidaceae bacterium
ACTACATCAACGGTCTATCAATCTGGTTCGACCAGCCCACAACCCTCAACGGACGCGCAATATGGTATGGCGGCCGCCCCGACCTGTGGAAAGGCAAAGGCAAGCCCGAATGGGCGGGCGATGCCAATTACAATGCCGACAAGGAGTGGGAGTCATACTCTTTGCCCATAGGCAACGGTAGCATAGGCGCGAACATCCTGGGTTCACTGGAGGCAGAACGCATCACCCTCAACGAGAAGACTCTGTGGCGTGGTGGCCCCAACACCGAGAAGGGTGCAGAATACTATTGGAACGTGAACAAGCAGTCGGCACATCTGCTCGATGACATACGCCAGGCATTCATTGACGGCGATGATGAGAAAGCAGCAAAGCTCACACGTGAGAACTTCAACAGTACAGCTTCATACGAATATTATGGCGAGAAGCCTTTCCGTTTCGGAAACTTCACCACTATGGGCGAGTTCTACATTGAGACAGGACACAACCTAATTGGTTTAGGCGACTACAAGCGCATTCTTTCGCTCGACTCGGCCGTTGCCGTTGTACAGTACAACAGAGACGGCGTGGACTTCGAGCGCAAATACTTTGTATCGCACCCTGCCAATGTAATGGCAATGAAGTACAGCGCAAGCAAGCCCGGCATGCAGAACCTCACATTCAGCTATGCTCCCAACCCTGTATCGGAGGGAACAATGGAGAGCGACGGCAATAGCGGCCTTGTATGGAAAGCAAAACTTGACAACAACGGAATGCAATATACAATCCGCATCAAGGCTATTGCCAAGAACGGAAAAACAACCGTTGAAAACGGCAGGATTGTTATAGTTGGAGCAGACGAGGTATGTTTCTACATCACAGCCGACACCGATTATAAGATCAATTTCGACCCCGACTTCAACGACCCAAAGACCTACGTTGGTGTGAACCCAGACGAGACAACAGCCGCCTGGATGACAAACGCCGTTGCCAAGGGTTTCGACAACCTTTTCAAAGAACATTACAACGACTATATAGCACTCTTCAACCGCGTTGAGCTGAACCTCAACCCCAACGCACCGACAACACTTGAGTTCCCCGCGGTGAGAAACCAGCCCACCGACAAGCGTCTCCAGAGCTACCGCACCGGCAAGCCCGACTATGCGCTGGAACAGCTCTACTTCCAGTTCGGACGTTATCTGCTCATCTCCAGTTCACGCCCCGGCAACATGCCTGCTAACCTGCAGGGTATATGGCACAACAATGTCGACGGCCCTTGGCGCGTGGATTACCATAACAACATCAACCTGCAGATGAACTACTGGCCATCGTGCGCCACCAACCTGTCGGAGTGTACATTGCCACTCATTGACTTCATACGTACACTGCAGAAACCGGGCGAGGTAACAGCAAAGTCATACTTTGGTGCACGCGGTTGGACAGCAAGCATATCAAGCAACATATTCGGTTTCACAGCGCCACTCATCAGCCAGGATATGTCGTGGAACTTCAACCCCATGGCCGGACCATGGCTTGCCACACATGTTTGGGACTACTATGACTACACACGTGACAAGAAATTCCTCAAGGAAATTGGCTACGACATCATAAAGAGCAGCGCAATATTCACTGTCGACTATCTGTGGAAGAAGGAAGACGGCACCTACACCGCAGCACCTTCTACATCACCCGAGCATGGCCCCATTGACCAGGGCGCGACATTCGTACACGGCGTTGTACGTGAGATTCTGCTCGATGCCATTGCTGCAGCCGAGGTTCTTGGCGTTGACAGCGAACTGCGCAAGGAGTGGAAGAATGTTCCCGACAACCTTGTACCCTACACCATAGGCCGTTACGGTCAACTCATGGAGTGGAGCAAAGACATTGATGACCCCAATGACCAGCACCGCCATGTGAATCATCTCTTTGGCCTGCACCCGGGACACACCATTTCACCCGTGACAACCCCCGAACTTGCCGAGGCGTCAAAGGTTGTTCTTGTTCACCGCGGTGACGGCGCAACAGGCTGGAGCATGGGATGGAAACTGAACCAGTGGGCACGCCTGCACGACGGCAACCATGCATATACCCTCTTTGGCAACCTGTTGAAGAACGGCACACTCAACAACCTTTGGGACACACACGCACCGTTCCAGATTGACGGTAATTTTGGCGGTACTGCCGGCATAACCGAGATGCTGATGCAGAGCCACATGGGCTTTATCCATCTGCTACCCGCATTGCCCGATGCATGGGAGGAGGGCAAGATTGCCGGCATCCGCGCACGCGGTGGCTTTGAGGTTGAAATCAACTGGAAGGATGGCAAGCTCACCGAGGTTGTGATTGAATCAGGCAACGGTGGCCGCTGCAACCTGCGCTATGCAGGCAGCACCCTCTCTTTCAACACAAAGAAAGGCGGTACATACAAGATTGTCCTGAAGAACGGCAAGTTGAAAAAAGCATAACTGAAGGATAATGGTTGCCAAAAAGAGAGCACGGAAAAACAGGCACACGCTGCTGAAAATAGTGATATGCATTGCCATTGTTCTCCTGGCACTGCTGTACCCCGCTAACAGAAGGGAGGGGTATAGTGACAATGAGACAACCGGCAACGACAGGCTTGGCATGGAACTCGCGATACCGCAGTTCACAAAATCGACAAAGAGCCAGGTCATTGAACACATAGGCTACACCGTCTCCTACAACGAGCAGCGCCGCAACCCCAACTGGGTGGCATACGAGCTCACGGCCGCAGAGGTTGACGGCACCGAGCCACGTGGCAGCAAGTTTATCCCCGACCCCGATGCCAGAGGCCGCCATGCTGTGGATGATGACTACAGGAATAGCGGATGGGACAGAGGACACCTTGCACCGGCCGCCGACATGAAATGGAGCGAACAGGCTATGGACGAGAGTTTCTACCTCTCCAACATATCGCCACAGAACGGCAACCTCAACCGCGGTGTGTGGAAGAGCATCGAAGAGCTAACACGCGACAACGCACAACGCTACGGCGAAATACTTGTAGTCACCGGTCCTGTGTTCACAAGCAAGAAAGGACTTGGCTACATTGGCAATAACAGGGTAATAATTCCCAACGGTTTCTACAAGGTGCTGCTGGCCTACGACAACGGCTATACAGGCATAGGTTTCTACTGCGAGAATGTTGCAGGCAAGAAGAAGCTCAGCACCTATGCAAGAAGCATTGATGAAATAGAGGATATTACAGGAATCGATTTCTTCCATCTGCTACCCGATGAAATTGAGGGGATTGCAGAAGCCGGATACGATTGGAACGACTGGAAAACCGGGAAGTGACTTAAAGAGAGACACTGCGTATGTTCATAGTAATAGCAATGATGTCCGGTGGAATAGCGTTGGGGTACCTGATGCGCCATCACCGCCTTACATACATAAACAGACTGACAGTGTTCTTCATTTGGATTCTGCTGTTTGTGCTCGGTGTGGAGGTTGGCAGCAACCCGCACATCATAAAGTCACTGCACACATTGGGGCTTGAAGCACTCTTCATTGCAGTAATGAGCACCATGGGCAGCGTCATAGCCGCCATGCTGCTGTGGAAAAGCGTAAAGAAAAAGGAAGAAAAGAGCAATGAAGGGTAGTCTCATAATCATTGGATTCTTTATCCTCGGCATCATATGCGGCATGACAGGAATAATCCCTGCCGACGTACTTGAGGGCGACATCAGCCTCTATGCCCTGTGTGCACTCATGTTCTGCGTGGGTGTGGGCATAGGCAACGACCCTGGCATAATAAATAGTTTCAGGCAGCTGCCCGGGCGGCTGATGCTGTTGCCCGTTGCAACAATCCTTGGAACATGGGCAGCACTTCTCATAGTAAACCTGTTGCTGGATTACCGCACTGCCGGTGAGTGCTATGCTGTGGGTTCGGGATTCGGCTACTACTCCCTGTCGAGCATCTTTATCACTGAATATAAGGGTGTTGAACTTGGTACGCTTGCACTGTTAAGCAACATTGCACGCGAACTGATGGCACTGCTCGCAGCACCGTTGCTTGTAAAACTGTTCGGACCGCTGTCACTCATCTCGGCCGGTGGCGCAACCACAATGGACACCGTGTTGCCATCTGTGATACACCACTCGGGCAAGCAATACACAATAATCTCGATATATCACGGATTCGTGGTCGATTTCTGCGTGCCGTTCATGGTAACATTCTTCTGCACCATATAAAACAAGAATCATCCGTGTTCCCGGATGATTCTTGTTTTATGACCTTTACATCTCAAAAACATATTGCCATTGACAGGCCGCCAGACGATGTGCCTATCTGCAACGAGGTGTTGTGTTTCTTCTCCAGACGGTCGAAATGTGTCTTGTGTTTAAATTTCAAGCAGGGCCACTCATGTGTTCATCCCGACAGAGCAGAGCGACGAGACGTGTTGTTGAGGGCTTGCCCGAAAAAATCTCAAAAAACACGAAAATAGAGATATCTCCCATACGGTCGATATGACAAGCTACGGCATAGATAAATCATCCTCAAGGTTTAGGACAGCTTTATCATGTCAAAGCAGCGTATTCTCAATAGCCTCTTTCAGTTGTGGTTTACCCATTGCGCCTTGTGAACGGTGCATCGTGCCGTTCTGCTCAATGAAGATGAGTGTGGGAATCGAGCGTATGCCAAAGAGCATTGCAAGTTCCTCCTCCTGGTCCACGTTAACCTTGTAAATATCCACCTTGCCTGCATACTCATTAGAGAGTTCCTCCAACACCGGGGCAAGCATCTTGCAAGGGCCGCACCATTCTGCATAGAAATCAATCAACGCAGGCTTGTCGCCCAAAAACTCAAAATGTCCGGGGTTGGACTTGTAGTCACCCACACGAGCAATAAACTGCTCGTTTGTCAAATGAATTGTTGCCATAATCTTTTTTCTTTAGTTGTAGTTGTTGTTTGTAGTTGCGAATATAACACATAAATGTTAAAACTGACATTCTATAACATTATTTAGCACTTTCGACAGTCGTTCCATACCTAAAAACAAAAAAAGAGAGCATTGTTGCCAAAAAGCGAGGGCTCTTTATTGATTGTTTGAAGAGTTTAAGCTAAATTAGCACAATATTAATTGATTTACTATTATGGAGCAATCTACGCCATTCAAACGGTTCATGCGTTTCCTGCGCAAATATAACCGTTACATAAAGGTTTCCGTTATCGCAATCATGGCAGTTGCAATAGCAATGTTGCCTACAGAGTGGTTCGGCATTGACGGACTGAACCCGATACAGCAGCGCATGATTGCCATTTTCGTGTGGGCTGCGCTCATGTGGATTGTGGAGGCCGTGCCGGCATGGACAACGTCGCTGCTCATAATAGTGATTATGCTGCTCACGATTTCGGACAGCGGAATATCATTGCTCATAAGCGGATATGATGCAAAGGAACTCATGAGCTACAAGGCTATAATGAGTACCTTTGCCAACCCCACGGTGATGCTGTTCATGGGTGGATTCATCCTTGCCCTTGTGGCATCGAAGAGCGGTATTGACGTTAGCATGGCACGTGCTATGCTCAAGCCATTCGGTTCAAAACCACGCGTCGTGTTGCTGGGTTTCATCCTTGTAACAGCCATATTCTCAATGTTCGTGAGCAACACTGCCACAGCGGCAATGATGCTCACCTTCATGGCACCCGTAATCAGGCAGTTGCCGGCAACTGAAAAGGGCACCACAGCCCTTGCCCTTGCAATCCCCATCGGCGCCAACATCGGTGGCCTTGCAACCCCCATAGGTACACCGCCCAACGGCATTGCCCTGCAGTACATCAACGATGTCGATGGCCTTAACCTGGGTGTGGACTTTGGAGAGTGGACGCTGGTGATGGCTCCGCTCATGCTGGTCATACTCCTTATCTCGTGGATATTGTTGAGCGTAATGTTCCCCTTCACGGCAAAGAAGGTGAACCTCACAATCATCGGTGGCGCAAAGAAGGGATGGAGAACATACGTCATATATGCGACACTTGCCGTTACCATCCTGCTTTGGATGTTCGAGAAGGTAACAGGCATCAATTCATACGTGGTGGCGCTTATCCCCATTGGAGTATTTGCAATAACACGTATCATAAAGTCGAGCGACCTCAAGGACATCGACTGGGCCTGCCTTTGGATGGTGGCGGGCGGCTTTGCCCTTGGTGACGGAATGTCAAAGACAGGCCTTGCCAAGATTATGGTCGATGCCATACCGTTCGACAACTGGCCGGCAATGATTGTGTTGCTTGGTGGTGGTTTCATCTGCTGGTTGCTCTCGCAGTTCATCTCCAACTCGGCAGCCACAGCACTCATGGTTCCCATTATGGTGGCAGTGGGTACAGGCATGCAGGATGCCTTGGGCGAGTATGGCGGTGTGGGCACGCTGCTCATTGGCGTGGCTATGGCCGCATCGTTTGCGATGTCACTGCCCATCAGCACACCGCCTAATGCAATTGCCTACTCTACCGGCCTAATAAAGACAAAGCAGATGTTCATCACAGGAATGCTCATTGGCACCATTTCGCTTGTCATCGGCTACGTACTCATAATCACAGTGGGCAAGACCGGTTACTTTGGATAAATCAAAAAACACAAATAGAAGACATGAAAAAGACACTATTCATCGCTGCGCTTATGTCAATGTTCATTGGCAGTGCAACAGCACAGGAAAAATTCAGTTTCAAGTTCTACGGCTTTGTGCGTAACTATGCATGCTACGACACACGCGAGAGCCTCACATCTAACAGTGAGCAGTTCTACTACATGCCAAAGGATGTGAAGCTTGACGCCGACGGCAATGACATCAATGCACAGCCAAACATGATGTTGCTCAGCATCACGACACGTCTGGGACTCAACATCACAGGCCCCGAGTTCCTTGGCGCAAAGACATCGGCAAAGATTGAGTCGGACTTCGCAGGTTTTGGTACAAGCAACACTGTGCTGCGCATACGCCAGGCATACGCAAAGATGGACTGGGAGCACAACAAACTGCTTGTGGGACAGGCTTGGCACCCCATG
>JAZRGF010000092.1:0-2764 GCA_045644005.1 Bacteroidaceae bacterium
CTCCTCAATAAACTCGGCCTGGTCACCTATGTACTTATGAACCAATGCCTGATAATAGAGTTCCGATGTGGTGCTACGCGAAAGCGCCGAGCTGAGAATCTCTTGCCAAACCTTGTTTCCGTCCTTATCAAGACGCTGCACATAGTACTCCTCCAAACGACCATAATCATCTGATGAAATGAAGGCTGACTCTCCTTGAAGCAATGTACCAGATGCATTATCGGCAAGACCGGCGTAATACTCGGCAACTGTCAAGCCATTAGACAACTTTTCTACTGTACTTGCGCTTGAGAGTATTCCGGGAACACGTGCATTTATAAGATCCTTATCCGATGTGTAAAACTCCTTAGCACGACTTGAACCAAGATTTCTATTATCAATAATAATCTTAAAATATACCATCTTCGCAAAGTGGGCAATATGAGCCATATTCAGGTTATTGTCATCGGACTGCAACAGCTCACGGTATCGGGGGTAGAGATACAGCATATGGGTACTGTCCTTGAATATGACATCCTCCCAATACTGTTCATTTTCGCTGTTGAGCACATTATGATGTGTACTGTTGAAAATTGAATCGTACTGGGTAAGTCTTCTGTAATATGCAATCTGCTGACCGCGGAACTTGGCTACCGAGAGCGTATCCTTGCTTCTTGTCTTATCCAACTGTGAATTGAGATTTTCAATATCGGCAACAGCCATATCATACAACTCCATCAACTCCCATTTGTATTGCGACAATCTGTCGTATCGGTGCTGTGCTGTATCGTTGGCTATACAAGAGGTTATAATACCGACTCCATCGATATACAAATCCAGGCTTCGGTTTGTATCTGCAACAAAGACCTCTCTCCAAGGCTCATAAGCCTTTAGATAAAGTTCGCCTTGGTTACCGACAGAGAGAATCTCCTTATAGTACGTTGTGAGCATCTGCTTGTCCTCCTGTGACATTGGACGGTGCTTGAAATATCTTCTTTCAGAAGCTGCAATAGTTCGGGGTATACATATTGTATCGGTATCAACCACTGCAACACTGTCAACCGCAGCCTTAGATAAAGAATCGGCTGCAGCAACGGAAATACTGTCAACAGGGATACTATCTACAGCAATACTATCTACAGCTGCAATCGATACACTATCAACAAGAGCTGAAAGAGTATCTGCAACAGCAGCACTATCAACAAGAGAAGTACTATCAGGAAGTACAGGCATAACGCTGTCAACAACTGAAGACACACTGTCGGTAGCAGTAACCGCGACACTGTCAATTACAGCAGAAATGCTATCGGCAGAGACTACAGTAGTGCTGTCAACAATTGCAGAAATGGAATCAATAGTTGCCATTGCAATGCTGTCGACAACAGAAGTTATGTTGTCGGTGACCGAAGCCGCAACACTCTCCACTGCAGCAGAGATACTATCATTCACAGCAACCACAGCACTGTCAACAGCAGTTGATATACTATCGACAACCGACATTGCACTATCAGCTACAACAGAGAGAGTATCCGCAGCCGCAACATCTGTACTATCTGAGTAGAAGGATGTACTGCCAACAGGTAATATATTAGCATTAATGCTACGGGCCGTCAACACAAACGGCAAAGCTGTAACAACAAACAAAAATGTCAATAATATGTTAATCTTCTTCATTACTGTATATTATTTAAGGTCAAAAGATATTCCGACACGGGCACCAAAGACGCGGATAGGATTATAGTCCAAATCCTCACCGGGAATATACTCATTATCGTAAACACGGAGGTCGAGTTCACCGAACAGACCCAAACGTTCGGTCAATGAATAACGGGTATTGAAACCAACGTGAGCACCCCAATGATTATCCTCAGAGACACGACGGCTCATTGATACGCTTGTACCATCGGGCAACTTTGACTGCTCAAGAGCATCGAGGCTCGAATCAATACTACGATGACGGCTGACAACAGGACCGGCATACAATGCGGTATTCCAACGACGAGAGGGATCATAACCCCAAAGGGCATTGCTAAGGTCGAACTTCACATCAAGAAGACCGCTGATTGTGTGGTAAGTCTTGTGCCAAAGGCCCTCGCGGTCTACTTTATCATCACCGGTTGTTACCGAATAACGCTCCTTGTCACTGAAATTAGAGAGACCGTAATCAAGCTGAACACGGGCACCAAACAGACGATGGGGCTGGTACTCGAAACTGATGCCGGCAACACCATCCATCAAGGAACCGTTTGCATAGGTACCACGATTAAACACATAACCTGTTCCACCTGAAACGGCTACTGCCATACGGGGCTCGTAGGCTATACCATCGGGACCTGCACTATATTTATAGGGGTTACCGTACTCCATACCAAATGCAAGAGTATAGCGGCTATCCAAGGCAGAGGGGTCAACACGACGACCGGTGGGAGTAACTTCGTAGTTGGCAAAGGTTACGCGAGGCTCAAAGAAGAGCACCTTACCCTCGCCCACGTGGCCGCGCAAACGGATACCACCGGTGAAACCACTGTAGTTATCGACTCGCTGATTCTCAAGTGTTGTTACGTATTTCCACAAACGGCCGAACTCGTAACCGGCCAAAAGGTTTGCTGAGAAACCGCGGGAACTTCCCTGACGTACACCACGGCTGCTATACAGGTTGAATACACCCTCGGCACGACCGAAAACATACTGTGACTTTGAGTAAAGTGTATGAACTGAACCGCCATCACCGACACGCTGCTTAAGGCCAAGCCAACCGCCTGCAGAGTAGCCACCGCTCAACTGA
>JAZRGF010000093.1:0-4667 GCA_045644005.1 Bacteroidaceae bacterium
TTTGAGTGCCATACTCATTGAAAACTGCAGCCCGTTTGTGAACTTTTTCCGCGTTCCTCCAAAGGAGATAGCCCTGTTGGGCGATTTCGAGGAGAAGATGGAGCGTATTGCCCGTTTTGCCTTTGACAGGAATGTTACAAATATCTCGGGTGTGCCGTCGTGGATGATGGCTGTGCTCAAGCACATGCTCGACATCACCGGCAAACAGAGTATTGACCAGCTGTGGCCCAATCTCGAGGTCTTTTTTCACGGCGGAGTGGCCTTTGCCCCTTACCGTGAGCAGTACCGTCAGCTCATACGCAACAGCAACATGAAGTATGTCGAGACATACAATGCCAGTGAAGGGTTCTTTGCTTTGCAGAATGACCCGCTCGACCCGGCAATGTTGCTGATGATTGATTACGACATATTCTACGAGTTCATGCCGCTTGAGGATATCGGTTCGCCCTCGCCACGTGTGTTGCCATTGTGGCAGGTCGAACTTGGCAAGAACTATGCAATGCTCATATCCACCTCGTGTGGCCTGTGGCGTTACATGATAGGTGATACCGTGCGTTTTACAAGCAAGGACCCTTATAAGATTGTCATTACCGGCAGAACAAAACACTTTATCAATGCCTTTGGCGAGGAGTTGATTGTAGAGAATGCCGAGAAAGGGCTTGAGCAGGCCTGCATTGAAACCGGCGCGCGTGTGCTCGAATACACGGCAGCCCCGGTGTTCATGGATGCCAATGCAAAATGCTGCCACCAGTGGGTTGTGGAGTTTGCAACACCTCCGGCATCGGTCGAAGAGTTTGCCACAATTCTTGATACCACTCTGCAGCGTCTTAACTCCGACTACGAGGCAAAACGATATAAGAACAAGACCATGCAACGGCTTGAGATTGTCGTTGCACGCGAAAATCTCTTCAGCGACTGGCTCAAGAGCAAAGGCAAACTGGGTGGCCAGCATAAGGTACCCCGCCTTAGCAACAGCCGCCGGTATATTGAGGAGCTTTTGGAAATGAACAGATGAAAAGAGTCAAGGAAATAATCATGTCACTGCTGCCGGCACTGGTATTTGTCGCCTGCGCCAGCATTGGTGCGCCCGACGGCGGCCCTTATGACGAAGACCCTCCCGTTCTTCTCAAAGCCACCCCGGTGCTCAATGCAACAGGCGTCTCTGCTGCCGATATAACGTTGGAGTTCGACGAGAATGTGACATTGCAGAACGCCTTTGAGAATGTCGTTGTCTCCCCACCGCAGTTCGAGATGCCTGTCATCAAGTACAGCGGCAAAAAGGTGATGGTGGAGCTGCTCGATACCCTGAAACCCAATACAACCTACTCAATCGACTTCGGCAGTGCTATTGTTGACAATAACGAGGGTAACCCTTACGAGAACT
This sequence comes from Bacteroidaceae bacterium, assembly GCA_045644005.1. GTDB lineage: Bacteria > Bacteroidota > Bacteroidia > Bacteroidales > Bacteroidaceae > HGM04593. Next base: position 1,385 of record JAZRGF010000093.1, read on the forward strand.
TTGCTTATGTGTTCTCCACCGGCGAGAAAGTAGATACCTTTGCCGTCAGCGGCACCGTCCTTAACGCTCAGGATCTTGAACCCATAAAGGGCATGCTTGTTGGACTGCACTCCTGCCTTGTTGACAGCGTGTTCAACACCCTGCCTTTCGAGCGCGTTTCGCGCACCGACTCACGTGGCCGTTTCACCATAAAGGGTATTGCCCCAGGAAAGTACCGTGTCTATGCCCTGGCCGATGCGAACCAGAATTTCCTTTTTGACCAGAAGAGCGAGATGCTTGCCTGGTCATCGGACATTGTGGAACCCTATGCTGTTCCCGCTGTGCGCCCCGATACCATCTGGCGCGACAGCACCACCATCGATACCATACGCATGGTTTCCTACACCCGCTTCATGCCCGATGACATTGTGCTTCGTGCCTTCAAGGAGAATTTCGTTACCCAATACCTTGTGAAGCACACACGCGACCCACATAACAAGCTCTCCTTCTTTTTTGCAGCCCCCAATGAGCAGCTGCCACAGCTCGAAGGGCTCGGTTTTGATTTATCCGATGCCTATGTGCTCGAGTCAAGCGCCAAGAACGACACGCTTGTCTATTGGCTCAAGGACTCCCTGCTTTACCGTAGCGACACCCTTGCCCTGAAACTCTCCTACAAGGCCTTTGAGGCTTCCGGCGATACCATAGACCGCACCGATACACTCTATATCTCTTCGCGCAAGCGTTGGGAGAATGTGGTCAAGCAGCAACGCAAGAAACTTGAGGACGATGAGAAGAACTTCCTGCGCCGCGCCAAGTCTTTGCCTGGCTATGACGAGGAGAACCCACCGGTCTATGTTCCCCCCACCAAAGAACTGCCTGTACGTTTCAGCGGCTCGTCATCAATGGATCTCAATGCTGTCTGCACGTTCTCCTTCGACGAGCCCCTGCTCACGGTCGACACCTCGGCTATAAGCGTCGAGCTCAAGGTCGATACCTTGTGGACGCCCGTAGAGAGCGTGTTCAGCCGCGACAGCGTCAATATACGCCAGTACAACATCTTTGCCGAGTGGCGCCCCGAGCAGACCTACCTTGTAAAGGCCGATTCAGCAGCCTTCAAAGGCCTGTATGGCGGTGTCTCTACAAAGTTCGAACGTGAGATAAAGTTCAAGTCGCTCGATGATTATGCCTTGCTCCATGTCAACATAGCAGGTGTTGGCAATGAAGGCATCGTGCAGCTTCTCAATGCCGCCGGAAATGCAGTCATGGAGAACCATACCTCAAATGGCCGGTGTTCCTTCTATTTTGTGAAACCGGGAGTGTACTATATGCGCCTTATCTCCGATACCAACGGTAATGGAAAGTGGGATACCGGTGATTATGCAAAGGGTGTAGAACCCGAGAAGGTCTTCTATTACCACCACTCGCTCGAGCTGCGTGCTCTCTTTGAGTATACACAGGACGACTGGGATATCAATGCGCCGCTCAATGAGCAGAAACCGCTTGAGATAACCAAGCAGAAACCCGATAAGGAGCGTCGCAAGCAGAACCGCAACGCAACACGTAATTTCAAATGACAGACTAATATATAAAAACATATAATATTATGGAAAACAAGTTTATGATATACAACACGCTCTCTCGCAAGAAAGAGCTGTTCGAGCCGCTCAATGCCCCCAATGTGGGCCTTTATGTGTGCGGCCCCACCGTCTATGGCCCTGCCCATCTTGGTCATGCACGCCCGGCAATCACATTCGACGTGCTGTTCCGTTACTTGCAGAACATTGGCTACAAGGTGCGCTACGTGCGCAACATCACCGATGTTGGCCACCTTGAGCACGATGCCGACGAGGGCGAGGACAAGATAGCAAAGAAGGCACGCCTCGAGCAGATTGAGCCAATGGAGGTAGTACAGCAGTACACCCTTCATTATCACAAGGTTATGGATGCGCTCAACGTGTTGCCACCAAGTATTGAACCACACGCGTCGGGGCACATCATAGAACAGATTGAGCTTGTCAAGGAGATACTCGACAATGGTTTTGCCTATGAGAGCCAGGGCTCAGTCTATTTCGATGTAGCCAAGTACGACAAGGCGCATAAATATGGCATCCTCTCGGGCCGTAACCTCGATGATGTCCTCAACACCACCCGTGAACTCGACGGCCAGGACGAGAAACGCAACCCTGCCGATTTCGCCCTCTGGAAGTGCGCGCAGCCCGAGCATATCATGCGCTGGCCATCGCCATGGAGCAACGGCTTCCCCGGCTGGCACTGCGAGTGTACTGCCATGGGTCGCAAGTACCTGGGCGAGCAGTTCGACATTCACGGCGGCGGTATGGACCTCGTGTTCCCACACCATGAGTGCGAGATAGCGCAGGGTATGGCTGCTATGGGTCACCATGTGGTCAAGTATTGGATGCACAACAATATGATAACCATCAACGGCACCAAGATGGGCAAGTCGTTGGGTAACTTCATCACCCTCGACGAGTTCTTCAACGGCTCACACAAACTCCTGTCACAGGCCTACACTCCAATGACCATCCGCTTCTTCATTCTGCAGGCCCACTACCGCAGCACCGTCGACTTCAGCAACGAGGCATTGCAGGCTGCCGAGAAGGGTATGCAGCGCTTGCTCGAGGCTTACAAGACCCTCAGTGGCCTCACTGCGTCGGGCGAGACAACTGTCGATGTCAAGGATTTGCGTGCAAAGTGCTACGACGCCATGAACGACGACATGAACACCGCACAGGTAATCTCACACCTCTTCGATGCGTCGCGTGCCATCAACCAGCTTGCCGACAAAAAGGCAACCATCAGCGAGGCCGACCTTGCCGAGCTCAAGGAGGTGTTCAGCCTCTTTACGTTCGATATCCTCGGCTTGCGCCAGGAACAGGGTTCCAACAGCGCCCGCGAGGAGGCTTTCGGCAAGGTTGTCGACATGCTCCTGCAGCAGCGCCAGATTGCCAAGGCCAACAAGGATTGGGCAACCAGTGACAAGATTCGCAACGAACTTGCCGAACTTGGCTTCGAAATCAAGGACGGCAAGGAGGGTGCAACCTGGAGATTGAACAAGTAACATATAAGTGATGGTCAACAAAATATACATGTTGTTGGTGGCGCTGCTGCTTGTAAACTGCAGCGGCACTCCCAAAAACAGTGCTGTCGAAAAGAGTGCGGCAGTTGTGCAGGCACCACAGGAACCGGCAACAGCTGAGCCTGTAGCCATTGTGCCCATCTTCGATGCCGACAGCGCATATAACTTCGTGGCGCGTCAGGTGGCTTTTGGCCCACGCGTGCCGGG
>JAZRGF010000094.1:0-28474 GCA_045644005.1 Bacteroidaceae bacterium
CGTATGGCAATCTGCTCGGTGCGGTAGCGTATGATGCTGAACATGGCAAAGAGACCGAGTGCGATGCCTGCCTTGAGCTTTACGTCGCCAAGCACGTAAATGAGCATGAAGGTGCTTATGGCAATGAGTATGTAGGTGAAGAAGAACTCGCCACGCTTGCATTTGGGATAGTAGAGCCAGCGCACTATTATCATTATGGCTATGAGGTTGATGATGAATGCAATCAACAGCTTTGTGACATGGTCGGTGTCGATGAACTCATCGCTCTGGCGCTTCTGCTTTACCGATACGGCCATCTTCTCGGGCTGGCTCAGCTCGTCGTCATAGTCAATGAAGACATTGACAGCCTCGGCCTTTTCAATCTCCGAAGTGACTGCGCTTATGGCAGACGCAGCATCTGTTTTCACGGTGTTGCCGTTCTCGACATCCTGTGCCTGCACGAACATTGTCGAGCAGATTAGAAATAGGGTAGTTAAAAGTTTCATTGTTATAGTTTTATCGTTTATTCTCCATTTTGTTTATCATTGTAAGTCGCTCCTTGAAATTGTTGCGTTTGAGCTTGCCGTTGGTGAGAGCGCTGCCAATGCAGTATTTGCTGAATCCCGACGGTTTTATACGTATCTCGCGCAGTATGTCGAGTGCCGGTGACGGTACATTTCCGTCACGCTTCAGCTCAATGACAGCAACGTGCAGCAGCTTGTGTCGGCCGTCGCTTTTAAGGTGGTGGAAATGTAGGTTGAAGTCAATTGTGAGTCGCTCGGTCTTGCCGTAGTTTACCAATGTTATGCGGTTGAACCAGTTCTCAATGACTGGCGAAATCTGTTCAACGGTGTACCATGCATGCTTTGCCATGAAAGGAACTATGTTTTCGTGTTCCTGTGCTACGGCATCGTGCCCGCTTATGGATATGCGCTTTTTCTTTGTGCGGCCGTGGTTGTTCTTGTTTTTGATTTCGAAGAAGGTGTCATCGTTGTCCATGTATGTGCGCACGCGTATCTTCTCCCTTACCTTTCGCCCCGCATGATGTATGCTGTACATGTGGTAGTCGGGGGTGTCATAGTATGTTGTGTGATAGCTGGCTATGCGCTTGCCGCCTATTTCCTGGATGTAGTATTTGCCGTGTACCGCTGACAGGAACGCGTGCAGCTGCTCAAGGGTGGCCACGAATTTCGTGTCCGTCCTGTTCATTAGCTTTATGCCCGACATTTCTTCGAGTGTTATCGGGGGGAGCTGGAGTGCCTTTTCGGTAATAGCGTTCATGACCTTAATGGTGTGTGCTTCTACAACTTTGCAAAAATAGTCAATTAAATCAAATATCATTGTAGTTTGGGGCGTTATTGCTATGCTGTTAAATAATTTTATGAATTGTGTGTGAAAATGTGCTTCATCTGTTTGAGAGTGGCACGGAAAAACGTATCTTCGTCATTATGTTTGAAACAAATTGTTGCTTATGGCCGGAATTGATGTGAGGGGAATCATAGACAGGTATTATCCCCAGGAAAACGAACTGAAGAATATTTACAACATACATGCCGTGAAGGTTACCTCTTTGGCTCTTGAAATGGCACGTCGCCACCCCGAGCTGGGCATTGACATGCAGTTTGTGGAGGAGGCTGCGATGTTGCACGACCTGGGGATTTTCCTCACCGATGCTCCGCGCATATATTGTTTTGGCACAGAGTCTTATCTATGCCATGGTTACTTGGGAGCCGAGTTGTTGAGGTCTTTGGGATATGAGCGGCATGCCAGGGTGTGCGAACGCCACACGGGTACCGGGCTCACCAAAGAGGTCATTGCAGCCAACGGATGGAATCTGCCGGTAAAGGATTTTGTCCCGGAGACCATTGAGGAGCAGCTCATATGCTTTGCCGACAAGTTCTACTCAAAGACAAAGTACCTTGAAACGGCGCGTACGCTTGAACAGGTGGTCGAGAGCATGGCAAAGATATCGCCCGAGGCGGTTGAGAAGGTGAAGGAGTGGGCAGGATTGTTCATGTAACACACCCCGGTGAGGTTGTCGCCTCGTGCGGGCACGCGCGTGTTTTTATAATCAAGTTTGTTTTTTTATCTTAAAAATAGAAAATCCTCCTTTTTATTTCGTATTTTTGCCCTCTGTTTTGATTCTTTAGAGTAAATGAGACAAAAGGCAATTCTGTTTTTATTGGCATTCTTATTGCAGATGGCCGCTTTCGCGGGGGCTTCTGCATCGGATTTGTCATTTGCCGTCAATCCCGTCTCTTACTCTTTGCAGGATTCATTGGCTGTGGATAGCTCAACGGTTGTTGCCGCTACTCTCAAGAGTACAAAAACGAAGAAGGAGGCCATTGAGGCTCCCGTGTATTATGAGAGCACGGTCTCCATGGTGTGGTCAATGAACGGCAATGCCTATCTTTACGGTAGCGGCAAGGTACTCTATGACAAGATTGAGCTCACGGCCGATATAATCTCCATGAACATGGACAGCAGTGTTGTGCACGCTTACGGACGTGCCGATTCAACCGGTGTGGTGAGTGGCCTTCCAATATTTGTTGACGCCGGTACGCCATACGAGTCGGACAGGATGAGCTACAATTTCAAGAGCCGCAAGGGATTCATAAGCAATGTGTATACGCAGCAGGGCGATGGCTTCCTTATGGGCGGAAAGACCAAGAAGGACTCTACCGATGTGTTCTATTCGCAGGATGGTATGTACACCACCTGTGATGCCGATCACCCTCACTTCTACATTAAACTGACACGTGCCAAGGTGCGTCCAAAGAAGGATGTGGTCTCGGGTCCGTTATACCTGGTGGTGGATGATGTGCCATTGCCGTTGGCGCTGCCGTTCGGTTATTTCCCTTTTACAAGCAAATACTCGTCGGGTATAATCATGCCCACATATGGCGATGAAACGGAGCGTGGTTTCTATTTGCGCGACGGAGGTTACTATTTTGCCATCAGTGACAAGGTTGACCTTAAACTCACTGGTGAGATATATACGAAGGGTTCATGGGGCCTTGGCGCGGCATCCTCATATGCCAAGCGATACAAGTTCTCGGGTAGTGTGGATTTGAGCTATCTTGTGACAAAGACGGGTGAAAAGGGATTGCCCGACTATTCAGTGAGCAAGAACTTCAGGGTTGCGTGGAACCACAGACAGGATGCCAAGGCGCACCCAAACAGCAACTTCTCGGCCAGCGTGAACTTCTCTACGGCCAATTATGAGCGCTCCAACCTCAACAGTCTCTATAACCCTACACTCAGTTCGCAGAGTGTGAGGACTTCGAGCGTGAGTTATTCGCGCACATTTCCCTCGATAGGCTTGACTCTCTCTTCTTCAATGTCCCTGTCGCAGAATGTTAAGGATTCGACTATTTCGCTTAACCTGCCAAGCCTCAATGTCTCGCTTTCAAAGAAATATCCGTTCAAACGCAAGAAAAGGATGGGTGACGAGCGTTGGTATGAAAAGATTTCATTGTCATACAGTGGTCAATTCAACAACAGTATATCTACAAAGGAGTATCTGATACTGAAATCAAATATCCTGACCGACTGGAGCAATGGTGTAAAGCACTCTATTCCTGTAAGTGCCACGTTCCAGTTATTCAAGAATATAAATATCACGCCAAGCTTCAACTACACCGAGCGATGGTACTTCAAGAAGATAAACCAGTCGTGGGACGATGTGGCGGGCAGCGTTGTGCGCGATACCGTGGGAGGCTTCCACAGGGTCTATAACTACAATCTTGCCGTTTCGGCAAATACAACGCTCTATGGTTTCTACAAGCCGGCACCTTTTATAAAGAACAGTCGCATACACACGGTGCGTCACGTCTTCAAGCCCTCGCTGTCGTTCAGCTATGCCCCGGATTTCGGCGCCGAACGGTATGGCTATTACGAGACCTATGTCTACACCGACACGGATGGCGAGGTGCGCACGGTGGAGTATTCTCCCTATCAGGGCGCAATGTACGGTATTCCGTCAAAAGGCAGGACGGGTAGCGTCTCTTTGAACGTGAGCAATAATCTTGAGATGAAGTGGCGTACAAAGACCGACTCGTTGAAGAAGATAAGCCTTATTGATGAAATTGGTGGTTCGCTCTCGTATAACCTTGCGGCAAAGACAAAACCCTGGAGCAACCTGTCGACACGTTTGAGATTGAAACTGACAAAGAGCTATACATTCAATTTCAATGCAACATGGGCTACATATGCCTACGAGTTCAATGACAAAGGGCAGGTAATTGTTGGTGACAGGACCGAATGGTCCTATGGCCGTTTCGGCCGCTTCCAGGGAATGAGCCACAACTTGTCATATACGTTGAACAACAGTACTTATAAAAAGGTCATTGAGTGGTTCAGAAGCAAGTTTGGCAATACTGAGGAGGAAGAAGCCGGTGACGTTGCCGATGGTACCGGACAGTCCGAAACTCTGAATAAAGGCAATGTAGGCTTGCGCGGGAAAAAGGATAAGGCGAAGAAAGCCGATGTGGATGAAGATGGCTACATGCCTTTCAAGTTCCCGTGGAGCGTGTCTCTTTCATATGGTATAAATATGGCCGAGGACCGTAGCGCCGAGATTAACCTTAGGAATATGCGCTATCCTTATAAGTTCACGCAGAATCTCAATATTTCGGGTAATATCGGCATTTCGGACAATTGGCGCATTAACTTTACGTCTGGCTATAATTTTGAGAACAAGAAGCTGACTACTACGACAATGAACATTTCGCGCGACTTGCACTGTTTTGAGATGTCGTGCGGCATTGTGCTTTCGCCTTACACCTCGTTCAACTTCAGTTTCCGTGCCACATCGCAGATGCTTTCTGATGCTCTGAAGATTGACAAGCGAAGCAGCCGCAGCTCAAACGTTCAGTGGTATAACGATTGATAATAAATCCCGCTCGCACACGTCGGTGTGGAACGGGATTTTTCTTTTTGGGGTAAGGTGGCTTACCAATTTATTTCGCTCTTTCCTTGCTCTTTAAGATACCTGTTGGCAGTACTGAAATGGTGGTTCCCGAAGAATCCCTGATATGCCGAGAGTGGCGAGGGATGTGGCGACGTGAGCACAAGGTGCTTGCTGCGGTCAATGAAGGCACCCTTCTTCTGTGCATAGCTACCCCATAGTATGAATACAATGCCGCTGCGGCGTGTTGCCAGCTCGCGAATGGCGGCATCGGTAAACTCCTCCCAACCGCGTCTTTGGTGCGAGCCAGCCTGCGCGGCGCGCACGGTAAGTGTGGCGTTCAGCAGCAGTACTCCCTGGTCGCTCCAGCGGGTGAGGTCGCCATCCTGTGGAATGGGGGTGCCCAAGTCGCTTTGTATCTCCTTGAAGATGTTGAGCAGTGATGGTGGGAAGGGGATTCCTTTGTTTACCGAGAAACAGAGACCGTTGGCCTGCCCGGTGCCATGGTAAGGGTCCTGCCCAAGTATCACAACCTTCACCTTGTCGAATGGGCAGTGGTCAAAGGCGTTGAAAATGAGCTTTGCGGGCGGGTATATCGGGGTTCCGCCATTGTACTCCGCTTTGACGAAATCTGTGAGTTTGGTAAAATATTCCTTGCTGAACTCGCCCTCAAGAACCTCTTTCCAGCTTTGCTCTATCTTTACGTCCATATATTATATAATAGGTATGTTCATCTCCTTGCATTGGCTTCGCATCTCCTCGGGCCAAATGCTTGACTGTATTTCGCCAATGTGCGCTTTTTTCAGCAGCAGCATACACAGACGTGACTGACCGATACCGCCACCAATGCTCAGCGGAAGTTCGTCATTCAGCAGGCGGCGGTGGAAATAGAGTGCCTTACGCTCCTCTTTGCCCGATTTCTCAAGCTGGTGCAAGAGTGCTTCGCGGTCTACACGTATGCCCATTGATGAGAGCTCCATGGCTTTGCCCAGGACATCGCTCCAAATCATGAGGTCGCCGTTGAGGCCGTAATAGCCATCTTCGTTTGCTGTGCTGTAGTCGTCGTAGTCGGGTGCGCGGTTGTCGTGTGGGATGCCATCACCAAGCTCGTTGCCTATCCCAATGATGAATACGGCGCCATGCTCTTTGGTGATTGCCTCCTCGCGCTCCTTGGGAGTGAGGGTGGGGTATTTCAGGCGTAGCTCCTCGCTGTGTATGAAGGTAATCTTCTCGGGGAGCGACGGCTTCAGTTGCGGGTAGCTCTCGCTGAGCGCGAACTCCGTGTGCAGGATAGCCGAGTATATTTCGTTTACAATCTTGCGCAGGAATGTGGCAGTGCGCTCCTCGGCGCTGATGACACGCTCCCAGTCCCATTGGTCCACGTAGAGCGAGTGCAGGTTGTCGAGCTCCTCGTGTGCGCGTATGGCGTTCATGTCGGTGTATATGCCATAGCCCTGTGCAATGTCATACTCGGCAAGTGTCACGCGTTTCCATTTTGCAAGCGAGTGGACAACCTCGGCAACAGCGCCGTTCATGTCCTGGATTGGGAAACTAACGGCATGTTCATAGCCGTTTAGATCGTCATTGAGTCCGGTGCCTTGTAGTACGAACAGAGGGGCTGTCACGCGGCGCAGACGCAGCGAGGACGAGAGGTTGAGTTGGAATGTCTCCTTAATCTGCTTGATGGCCAGCTCGGTCTGCTTCAGGTCAAGGAGTGGTGTGTATTCCTGTGGTAATTGATATAATTTCATCTTGTTTTTTTGACAAATTGCTTTTGTTTTGCCTGTTTCTGTTGTTTGTTTTTTGCTTTTGCTGTGTGTTTGCTTTCGCAATATTGGCAAAGATATGCTATTTGTTTTTAAAATGCTAATAAATGCGCACTAAAAAGTTGCTGTTGTGTGCTATTTTGGACTCTTCCTTGTTTTTTTGTCAATTAAACAATGGTTTCTTTGTGATTTATTGCTATCTTCGCACTTACAATTGAATTTTGGCCCTGTAGCTTAGCTGAATAGAGCATTAGATTCCGGTTCTGAAGGTCGTGGGTTTGAATCCCACCGGGGTCACTGGTTGTACAAAAAAAGAGAAATGACGCGTGCGTCATTTCTCTTTTTCTGCTCTTAAATCCTTTTCTATGATTTTGGCAATGGTGAACACCTGGTATGTGGCGTCCATATATGCCTTTACTAGTCCTCGTTTTCCCTGGATGATTCCTCCTTTTAGGATGTAGGCGCGGAAGAAACGCCACAGCGGGCGGTAGAACAGTGCACAAATTCCATATTTTTTATGCGCCTTTCTTGTGACCTCATTGTCGCTGTAAGTGTTGGCCTTGCTTATCTGCTGCTGTATCGTCTCGTCGGCAAGGTGCTTGATTTTGAAATCCAACGGGGCTTTCTCAACCGTACCGTCTATTCGTGGAACAGCATGGATTGTGTGTGGCCAATCAACCTTGTCGCGCTTCATGAACCGCAACTGGAAGTCATGGGTGAGCCTGCTGTTGACATACTCGCCAAGGAACATGTTGTGCCTGGAAATGAATAGTCCGGTTGGGCAATTGGGCTGTTCGATTATCTTGTAGAGGTACTCGCGCAACTGTGGGGTAATGACCTCATCGGCATCAACCACCAACACCCATTCGTGTGTGGCCTGGCTTATCGCAAAATTGCGTGCCGGTTCCACAATGGTGATATTGCCTTTGGGGAATGTGGTAATCCTGCAACCAAAACTTTTGGCTATTCCAATGGTGTTGTCGGTGCTCTCCATGTCGCACACGACAACCTCATCGAAATCCTTTACCGATTCAAGCACCTGTGCAAGGTGCTTTTCGGCATTGTATGTGTTGATTACTACAGATATCGGCATCTTTTGTTTAATATGCTCTAGCGAACAATACGCGGCGTGCCGATGGCTTGCCTGTTACCATGCAGGTACCTGGTGTCTCGTCCCAACCAAGGGGTATGCAACGTATTGTGGCTTTGGTCTCGTTCTTTATGAGTTCCTCGGTCTCTGGGGTGCCGTCCCAATGTGCCAGGATGAAGCCGCCCTTCTCAATCTCGGTCTTGAACTCCTCGTATGTGTCAACGGTGCGTGTGCAAGCCTCGCGCATTGCAAGTGCCTTGCGGTGCAGGTTGGCCTGTATCTCGTCAAGCAGCTCCTTTACGTAGCCAGTGATACCCTCGATGGAGCGTGTCTCCTTCTCAAGTGTGTCGCGGCGCATGACCTCGATTGTGCCGTTCTCAATGTCGCGTGCACCAAGTACAAGGCGTACAGGCACACCCTTGAGCTCATACTCGGCAAACTTGAAGCCTGGGCGCTTGTTGTCGGCATCGTCGAACTTCACTGTGATACCCATCTTTTTGAGCTCGGCAATCATTGGGTCTACTGTCTCCTTGATTTTTGCGAGCTGTTCTCCGTTCTTGTAGATAGGTACAATGACAACCTGGATAGGTGCAAGGGCGGGTGGCAATACAAGGCCGTTGTCATCGGAGTGGGTCATGATGAGCGCACCCATCAGGCGTGTAGATACACCCCATGATGTCGCCCATACATATTCGAGGTTGTTGTTCTTGTCAACGAACTGCACGTTGAAGGCTTTTGCAAAATTCTGGCCCAGGAAGTGCGAAGTACCGCACTGCAGTGCCTTGCCGTCCTGCATCATGCCCTCTATGGTGTATGTGTCGAGTGCACCGGCAAAACGCTCGTTGGCCGATTTTACACCCATAACAACAGGCAGGGCCATATAATTGTTTGCGAAATCGTTGTATACATGGAGCATTGTCTGCGCCTCCTTCTCGGCCTCCTCGCGTGTTGCGTGTGCGGTGTGGCCCTCCTGCCACAGGAATTCGGCTGTACGCAGGAACAGGCGTGTGCGCATCTCCCAACGCATAACGTTTGCCCACTGGTTTACCATGATTGGCAGGTCACGGTACGATTGAATCCAGTTCTTGTATGTACTCCAGATGATTGTCTCTGATGTGGGGCGGATAATCATCTCCTCCTCCAGTCTTGCTGCCGGGTCAACAACTACACCGCTGCCATCCTCGGCGTTCTTCAGGCGGTAGTGTGTCACAACTGCGCACTCCTTGGCAAAGCCCTCTACGTGCTCGGCTTCGCGGCTGAGGTATGATTTTGGAATGAGCATGGGGAAATATGCGTTCACGTGTCCTGTCTCCTTGAACATGTCGTCGAGAGTGCGCTGTATCTTTTCCCAGATGGCATATCCATAGGGCTTGATTACCATACATCCTCTCACGGGTGACTGCTCGGCAAGGTCTGCCTTGATCACCAAGTCATTATACCACTGTGAATAGCTCTCGCTACGCTTTGTAAGATCTTTTAGTTCGGCCATATAATTATTTGTTTGTTGTTTCTGTATATTATCTGCAAAAATACGAAATATATTGATATAAATCTCTATTTGATGCCGTTGTTTTTGTCTATAAATTAATTTGTGTTCAATTTGGGGAACTGCGGGTTGTAACAAAAGATATTTTTAGTTAACTTTGCGGGAAATTTGAATTCTTTTAAAAAACAGTAAATATGAAATTTGTAAAGACAATTTGCGCGGTGCTTTGTTCTGCGCTTATTTTATCAAGTTGCGGTAGCTGGAGCAATCTGGCAAAGGGTACTACAATCGGTGCAGCGAGTGGTGCTGCCGGCGGCGCTCTCATTGGCGCACTTATCGGTAAGTTTACCGGTAACACAGGTATGGGTACAGCAGTGGGCGCAGCAGTGGGTACAGCAGTAGGTGCCGGAACAGGTGCTTTGATTGGTAAGAGAATGGACAATGCTGCCGAGGCGGCTGCGTTGGTTGAGAATGCAACAGTGGAGACTATCACCGATGCGAACAACCTTACTGCGGTAAAGGTTACATTCGATTCAGGTGTGCTTTTTGCTACAAACAAATACGCTTTGAACAAGAGCGCCAAGGAGAATCTTGCCGAGTTTGCAAAGGTGCTCATTGAGTATAGCGATGCCGATGTTGTAGTGTACGGTCACACCGATTCTACAGGTAGCGATGCCATCAACGATCCTTTGTCTGTGAAGCGTGCCGAGTCTGTGGCACAGTACCTCCTGTCAAACGGTGTTGCCGAGAGCCAGATAAAGAGTGTTGAGGGTTTTGGCTCAAAGCAGCCGGTAGCCGACAATGCTACAGCCGAAGGCCGTGCCGAGAACCGTCGTGTAGAGATTTACATGTATGCAAGCGCCGAGATGATTGAGGCTGCAAACAACGGTACATTGGAATAATAAATGTAGTCACTTAAACAATTTGACCCGAGCTGAATGCCCGGGTCAAATTGTTTAAAAGCATTCCATCCGTGGGGTATGTCCATGGATGCCGATTTCTTTTTTAGAAAAAATATATATACTTTTGCGGCCATAGTCTTTGGGCTTGCAAACGAAGTGTTAAAAAAGAACTCTCAGGAATGAAAGCAATTCTATACTATATATCCCTGGCGTTACTGTATATACTGAACAAGTTGCCGTTTTGTGTGTTGTATCTCTTTTCGGACATATTGTACTATATGGTCTATTACCTTGTGCGCTATCGCCGCAGAATAGTGCGCGACAATCTTGTGAAGTCATTTCCCGAGAAGGAACTGAAAGAGATTGTGCGTATTGAGAAGGAGTTCTACTCGGCTTTTTGTGACTGGTTTGTGGAGACCATAAAGTACTACGGGATGAGTGAAGAAGAGGCCCGTCGGCGCATGGTTATAACAGGCTTGGACGATGCCGGGCGTGTGCTTGGCGAGGGGCGCTCGTGTGTCTGCTACATGGGGCACATCTTCAATTGGGAGTATGTTACATCGCTTCCGCTATATTTCAATGACAAGGATTTGGTTATAGGTGATATATACCATCCGTTGGAGAACGGTAGGTTTGACAGGCTGATGAAGAGTATGCGCGACCAGTTCGGTGCAGAGTCAATAACAATGGCAAACACGCTCCGCCGCATTGTGCATATAATAAAGGAGAACAAGAAATTCCTGATAGGCTTTATTGCCGACCAGGTCCCCACCTGGGAGTCCATCAACCATTGGGTAAACTTCCTGCATCGCGATACGCCCGTCTTTACAGGAACCGAGAAAATTGCCCGCCGCACAGGGGCTGCACTCTTCTTTGTTAGGATGAAGCGTGTGAAACGAGGATATTATACCGCTCATTTTGAACTGTTTGCCGAGGACGCTTCAAAAATGGCGGAATTCGAGCCTACAAACCGTTATTATGAGCTGCTTGAAAAAGAGATAAAGGAGAACCCGGAGTTGTGGCTGTGGACACACAACCGCTGGAAACGCACCCGCGCAGGGTATGAGGAGCATGAACGTCTGCGCGAAGAGAGGCGTAAACAGCTTGTCAATGATGGGGAACGTGGTGGGGAGTGAGCGCTCCTGCCGATGTTGCATTTCGTACATTGTTGTAGCTATTTCATACATTATCACCTTTATTCCTTGTTCTTGTTTGTCGTTGTGCATATTTTTGTCACGGATTTGAATTGATTGAATGAAGAAACAGCTTGTAATATCGACATCTGTTGATCTGGCGCGTATTGCACCGGACAGGATAGTGTATATTGCAGCCGATGGTAATTATTCAACACTTGTGCAGGCCGACAATGAGACCCGCATGCTCTCATTCCAGTTGGGACAGATTGAAAAGATGATGCTCTCCCAACTTGGCAGTGATGGAAATATGTTTATTCGCATTGGAAAAAGCTTGATTATAAACCGTTCCTTTATAAGCTACATAAATATCCCAAAGCAAAAGCTGACACTGTCCGATGTGGCTACGTTCAGCCATACGGTTACAGCATCAAAAGAGGCTTTGAGGGAGTTGAAGGAACTAATAGAGAGGGAGGCCAGATAATTATGAGTGAACTTGAAGATATAAGGGATGACCAGATTCGCGTAATTGGTTCCGAGGTCATAGAGAAACCGTTGTTGCGCCGCAGATGGGTTATTGTATCTCTTCTCTTGCTTGCATTTTCCATAGTTGTGCTATTGGCACTATTGTGGAGCGGGCGGAGCGGAAGCGCGGTTGCCGAAGAGATAACGGCGCCCGTTGAGGAGGTTGAGCCGGCGCTCTTTGAGCCAATGGAACCCGTTGTGGTTGAAGAGACTATGCCAAGCGCATCGTTGGGAATTATTACGGATTCTATTGTGCCGGGTTTCGTTGAAATGAAGGATACATTGATAAATGATATCCCGCTCAGGTTGTTTATTCCACATAATGCCTGGATGTCATTGCACATTGGCAAAATGGACACAAGTGACACGACGGTGGTGTATGCGGCGCAGGCAGCCGATGTCCGTGCCGACAACGGCGGTATTGTAGGTGCCTTTGTACTAAAAGGCGAACCGCTTGCATGGGGGTTGTCCAAGAAGGGCTATTGTGCTTCAATAAACGGAGTGGTAAGTGTTGGTGTCGCCGATAATTCGCCGCTCTTTGAACAGGCGACAGAGTCGGGTGGATATTTCTTCCGTCAATACCCCTTGGTAAGTGATGGCGTCATTGTGGAAAATGAACCGAAAGGCAAATCTGTCCGAAGGGGAATCTGTGACCGTCAAGGTGAGATATTCATGGTTGAGACAGGCACGGCCGAGTCGTTCCATGATTTTTCGCAGGCATTGGTTGACTTGGGGGTTGACCAGGCTGTATATCTGGTCGGTTCTTCGGCTTATGGCTGGGCAGTCGACGAGGGCGGAGAACTGTATGAATTCGGCGACAAGAACTACTATGGTGGGCGCCGTAGGCAACCTAAAAATACAAGCTACATAGTGTGGCGCAAGAAATAAAAGCAAAACGGGAAATAGGGCGTTATAATCATTTCGTACACTCTGAAAGGTATTTCGTACAGTCGAGGCAAAAACTCACGGCTGTACGATTTCTTTTTATGAAATTTGTGCAAATGAATAATATTTGCATACAATGAAGTACCTGTTTAAGATTCTATTGGCATTGGTTGCCGTTGCTGTATTGCCCGGATGCGGAGACCGCATAGAAAATTCCGCCGATGTTGTACCTGTCAACTCCATTTATCATTGGAAGACAGTTTTTGAATTGGATTCGGCCGAGCTGGATTTCCTGAAGAAACATGACATTGGACGTGTTTATGTGCGCATGTTCGATGTTGTGCCGGAATACGATTTTCTCAACTCTACAACCGATGTGGTTCCCATTGCTACAACAAAATTCGTCTCTCCTGTTCCTGCGGGTGTGGAGATTATACCGGTTACCTATATCACAATTGAGGCGTTAAGGGCAATGGAAGGCAGGGAAGAGGAGTTTGCCACGCTGATGGTAGAGCGTATGTTGGCGATGTGCTCTTATAATGAGTGTGGCAAAATAAATGAACTGCAGCTTGATTGTGACTGGACAACGGCTACAAAGGAGAGCTATGAAAAGGTGTGCGGGGTGGTGAAGGAGCTGTTGGATGTAAAGGGTATCGCGTTAAGCATAACCGTGAGGTTGCACCAGTTACGCGAGAATCCTCCACCGGCCGACAGCGGTGTGCTCATGTTGTATAATACAGGTGCGTTGAAACGTCCTGAAACCGAGAACTCTATTTTGAGTTATGCCGATGTGGAGATGTATGTAAGGCCTACAGAGTACCCCATTCCGTTGGATTATGCCTACCCGATATTCGGTTGGGGGGTCAAGTTTGCCGACAGCAAGTTTGTGTCAATAGTATCGTATGACAGTGACGAAATGTCCGAGAACGAACATATACGTTACGAGAGACCGCGTGTATGCACGATATTTGCAGTCAAGGAACTGGTTGAAAAGAACATTGGCAAACCGGCCAGGGGGAACATACTCTATCATTTGGATTATTCACAATTTAAAAATTATACCGACGATGAAATATCTCAGATACTTTCTTATTGAACTTGTGTTGCTCCTTGTTGCCAATGAGGATGCAGCTTGTGGCCCATCGTTTTATGTGCCTGGCGGATATCACATGTACCGCGTCTGTGAAATGCAGCCAAAGTCGGTTGCCGAAGAGTATTCTTTGAATGTAAAAAGAAATTGTGAAGAGTGGCAAAGGTTGACATCGGAAGAGATTCCGACAGATGATATATACCATGCTGTCTACAAGATGACATTGGAAGAACTTGAAGCGGTTGCCGCTGACCGTACTGCAGTGTATGACAACCGTTTCATCGAGTGGATTACAAAGACGGATGCGGCAATACTGGATTTTCTGCTCCTTGCAAAGACAAACGAGCATATACGCATAAAACTCAATTCGCGCTGGTATTATCCATCAATGAAGACCGGTACAGAAATGACCATTGAGGAGGTCGCGGAGAAGGCTCTGGCGCAGACCGACGGAAGGCTCCGTGACAGGTATCTGTTGCAGGCTGTGAGAGCCCTGTTCTCAATGTCAAGGTTTGCAGAGTGTGTTGGACTGTGGGAAAACGAAGTGTGCCGTTTGCCCGAGGATAACCTGATGCGCCGCATGATTCTTCCATATATTGCAGGGGCGGAATACCGCCTGAACCGTTCGGACAAGGCATTGGAGTATTTTGCCCGTTTGGGTGATGTGAATTCTATGCTCTTCTGTCTTGGGCGTGACGGGGAGAAGATTTCAAAAGTTGACGCTCTTGCGTTGGTATGCAAATATGCGCCCGAGAGTGAATTCGTATTGGAGGTTCTGCAGGCGTATGTAAGGTCTTTAGAACCCGATGGCGATTTTTATTCCATGCGTTTGGGAAATCTTTCTTGGTACAATGACAGGGTGAGGGGTGACTTCTCCAAACTCATATCCCTGTGTCTTGAAATGGCTTGTGACAGCAGGGTCACAAACCAGGCAATGTGGTATTATACAGCAGCTTTTATGTATGACCTTGAGGGCGATGTGGCAACGGCTTCAAAGTTGTTGGCTAAGGCCGAGCGAAGCAGGTCTACCGGTTTCATTGATGAATCGGTAAAGGTATTCAGGATATATCTTGATGCGAAACAGCAGCCTTATAATTCTGCTTATGAGAACAGGTTGTTTGGTCAACTGAAATGGCTGGATTCAAAAATAAGCAACAATATAACGGATGAGGTATGCGAAGAAACAGCTCAAGGTTACAAACTGACTACCGGTATTGGCTACTACTATTGGAATGACATGATGCGCAAGATATTGCTTGCAGAGGTCTGCCCCAGAATGATTAAGGCCGGCAGGACGACAAGGGCATTGCAACTTGCGAATATGGCCGACAACAGGTTGCTGCAGCTTGTCGACAGGCAATATGGTGAATATTATGCTGTAAACAATGTCTATACGACGAATGGCTACAGATATTCGGGCCAAAGGTTCAATATTTATGATTATAGCAACCATTTTTTTGAAATGATTGACACTTTGGGTATTGATGCGGTTGTGGGGTATGTAAAGTGTGTGGATAATCCCAAAACGGAATTTGACCGCTTTCTCAATGCACGTGGCTACACCGGTGGTGACTACCTGAACGATATTCTTGGAACCCAGTATTTGCGCAATATGCGTTATGCCCAGGCGCTTGAGTGTTTTGGGGCAATCTCCAATGCATACAAGAATCATCATAACCTTTATCTCGGATATGATCCGTTCTGTGCCGAGAGAAAGAGTATTGGGCTCAAGACGGATTTCAAATATGACTTTGCGCGCGAGATGCACTCTTTGGAGCAGGGGATTGAAGAGGCCGCCGATCCAAACCGAAAGGGGCGCCTGATGGTGAAAATGGCAATTGGAATAAAGAATTCATTCGATTTCTGTTGGCCTCTTACCCAATTCTATTGCGGTATGACCTATTATTCGCAAGTATGTGAAAAGAGGGATTGGACAACTGATTGGCTTACACATGCTGCAAGAGAGAGAGTTGACGGGTTGTTACAAACGGCTTTCGGGCTTTTTACTGATGATGAGGTGGCTGCCGAAATGCATTATGCATTGTATAACTTCAGGACTGTTGCTACAAAGTTTCCCAATACTGAAATGGGAGAACTTGTGAGAGGGCAGTGCGACTATCTGTATGATCACGATCCATTGTCACGCAGATATTCCAACTGTACAGGATATGGCTTGTACTTCTAGAAAGAGGCCCTGAAAACCCTGATGCCTGTGTGGCGCCTATTGTTTGCGAGATAGTCGCGCAACGGTGTGGTCTCCTTTACAACCTCGCCCTTGCTGCTCGACGCGTGAAGCAGGCATAAGTTGCCATTGTGATAATGGGCAAAGCCGATATGTGCAACATCGAGCCCGGGGATGGATGTCGTTATTGCGATGATATCTCCGGGCTTTATATTATTGTGCCCGCTGTAGTCAAGTTCTTCTTTCGGTATGTAGTTCACCTCAATGTCACGGTAGGGCGTTTCCATCAGTTCAATCTCCTTTACAACTCCGGGGCTCTCGGCAAGCATGGGGTAATTGCCGGGATGTGTGCTCATGAAGTTGAGGTTCAACGGTTGTTTTTTGTTGCTGATTTGTGATGTTACCTCTTCTATTATCCCTGTTTTTGCGCCGTCTGTTATCCACCAGCTGATGTAGTGCAAGCGGCTCTCGTATCCGTTGTTCTGTCCATTGCGGTAGCGTATGGTTTCAAGGTTGCTACATACATCTGTGAACTGGTGGCTTTTGTCGTTGGCGGTTTTTGCAATGGCAAGAACAAGTTCCACAAACGTTGTGCAGTCTAGTTTCGTACAACTTATGAAAAGCGGTTCCTCGGCGCCTTGTTCCAAAGTACCGCCTACGTATTTTTCACCAATGAGTCCGTTGGCAATGGCTAACAGCTGTTCGCCGCTGGTGGAGTGGCCGCTGGTGTCATGCAGAATCTTCTCAATCCTGATGCTGTCACTCTCCTCATATATTATTCTGCTTTGTGGCCTTGCAGCAAATGTCAGCAGTGTCATGAGTATTATAGTGAATATCTTTTTCATGTGGTGTGTTGTTTCAGTTGTCATAAATTATCTCAAATATACGAATTAATTGTTTTTTAATGCTTATCTTCGCTTTACAAAATTATAATGTGATGTTAAAACGTATAATGACAATAATGCTGATGTTTGCGGCGGCTCTTGTCAGTGCGCAGCATTCGCGCTCTTTCTTGCCGACAGTGCGCACAACCCAAATGGTGCTCAATGGCCAGTGGGGGGCTTTGCCGGTGATGCCGCTGGGGGGCGATGACGTGCTGCACTTCTCGTTCGATGAAATGTCGCACATCTACCACCGTTACACCTACCGCATTGTACATTGCAATGCCGATTGGGAGAAATCCGATGCTATGGAGGTTGATTACCTTGACGGCTTCAATGATGTTGTCATTGATGAATGGGAGAACTCGGTAAATACTAACCAACTATACACCCACTATGAATTTACGATACCTAATGATGATGTCTCGTTGAAAATTTCGGGTAATTACCGTGTTGAGGTATTTGATGACGACAGCGAGGATGAGACGCCTGTTGCGGTGTTTGAATTCTCGGTTATAGAGTCTCTGTCGTCCATTGATGCCAGGGTGAGTGGCGACACCGATATCTCTTTCAATGAGGGACAGCAACAGGTGTCATTTGTGGTGCGTTATCCCCCGTTCGTCTCATCGCCGGCAAGTGAGCTCAAAACGGTTGTCTATCAGAACGGTCGCAGGGATAATATGGTAACCGGCGTTGCGCCTACTTATGTCACAAGTGACAAGGTTGAGTATGTGCATAATGAAAGACTGATATTTGATGCCGGGAATGAGTACAGGCGCTTTGAGATTACCGACCCTAATGCTCCGGGCGAGGGTGTTGAGGATGTCGTATATGATGGCTCGCTGTACAATGCGGTGCTTTATATGGACAGGCCGCGTGTGTCCCATTCAAATTATCGTGACGAGAACGGTCGTTTCTTTGTGAACACTTTTGAGGGACGTGGTACGGAACTGGAGACTGATTATGTGTACGTGCACTTTGCACTCGATGCACCACGCCGTGCCGGGGGCGACTATTATCTGCTTGGGGATTTCTGTGGTGCCGGCTTTGATGCGCAGTACAGGCTTGAGTTTGACGATGAAGAGGGCTATTTCTTCACCTCGCTACCGATGAAGATGTGAGTCAATAATTATTGTTATGCCTGGGTGCCAGAGAAAGGTGGTAAGGCCGAACTGGCACCGACAGAGGGTAATTTCTACAATACCGGGAATGAGTATCTCATATATGTCTATTACAGGGGCTTTAGCGACAGGTTTGACCGTCTCATTGGTTTGTGCCGTGTGAATTGATTGCTTCGCACCCTGAATGGATAATGCCTTTTCCCTGTTTCTGTTACATGAATGGGGGGGGCGACTGACAGTCGCCCCCCCCATTCGTTCTTGTATATGTCTTGTATCTTACAACTTGTCTATGATTTGTTGGACTGTTCGCCAGATACCTTTCTTTTCAATGTGTAGTGTCTTTGCAATTCTTTTGAATAAGTTTGTACCGTCTGGGTTACGTTCCAACAGTCTTTTTGCATAATTGTAGAAACCGAATGTGAACAGAATGCCCAAGCCTACTACAATGTATAATTGCAAATCAATGGATGCGCCCGACTTGAACGAAATGAACCATGCAGCTACTACAAGGAAGTTCAATGACAGGATTGAAACGGTTGTTCCAATGTGTGAAAAACCAAGGTCAATGAACATGTGGTGCAGGTGTGTCTTGTCTGGGTGGAAAGGCGACTTCTTGTTCAGGATACGTGTTGACATAACTCTGAGTGTATCAAAGATGGGGATAGATAGCACGGACAATGTAAATGGAATGAGACCGGCTCCTTTTGCCACAATTCTTACGCAACCAAGGTTCTCACCCAATATGCTTATCACGAACATTGCCATCATTGTGCCTATGACAAGTGTACCGCCATCACCGATGAACATCTTTGTACTTTGTCCGAATACATTATGGAGGAAGAACGGAACAATGGCTCCTGCAGCCGACATGGCGAGTGTGGTCATGGTCTGGTTGCCTGTTGTGTAGAAGAATATTGCAAAGAGTACCGATGACATGAAACAGAAACCCGATGACAGGCCATTGACACCGTCAATGAGGTTTATGGCGTTGATTATTCCAACCGCAGCGAATATTGTGAGCGGGTATGAAATCCATTGGGGTATGGTCGATACTCCCCACAGTCCCCAGAAACAGTTGATGGAAGAACGGGTGGTGTACATGAGCCATGCAATGAGGAGTATCTCTATGAGAAAACGTATGCCCGGCGACAGGTCGATGATATCGTCCATGCTGCCGGTGTAGAGCATGATGAGCATTGCCGAAATGAGCATGAAGGTGCTGGCGCTGTTGAATATCGACTGCGAGCAGCAAAGTCCAAGGGTTATTCCAAAGAAAACCGCAATTCCGCCAAGGACGGGAACGGGGTTACGCTGGAGCTTGCGGGCATCGGGGTTGTCTACAATGTTTTTCAATATTGCAATCTTAAGTACCTTGGGGTGAATCCATAGTGTGCCCAAGAAGGCAAACAATGCTGGTATCAAGAAATGATAAAATTCAAACATACTTACTTAATTGGTTCTTTTAAAATACAGTTACACATTTTTGCAAATGTAGCATATAAGTTTTAATAAAGCAAAATTACTTCTCTCTTTTTTCGTTTCATTCTTTGGAGTGTTGTGTGTCTGGTTTTTGGATGTGAATAATTTACTGTTGCTATTGTGTGGTGTTCCGTTTTTGTGTAAATTTGCATTCCTTGAATTGTGCTAAACAATGGACGAAAGAGTCTGTTTTGTTGAATGTAATTAGTAATGGATATGTCAAGTCTCAACCATGTAGTGATTATGGCCGGTGGAGTGGGCAGTCGTTTGTGGCCTATGAGTACGGCCGATTGTCCCAAGCAGTTTATTGATGTGCTGGGGTGTGGCAAGACGTTGTTACAACTGACTGCCGAGCGCTTTGCGGGGATTTGTCCTGTGGAGAATATCTGGGTGCTTACGTCCGAGAAATATGTTCCAATGGTAAGGGGACAGCTTCCGATGGTCCTGGAGGAGAATATACTCAAGGAGCCTTGTCGTCGCAGTACAGCTCCCTGCATAGCATATGCGGCATGGAAAATAAAGAAACGTTTCCCGAATGCAAACATGGTGGTCACTCCAAGCGACCATTTTGTATCCGATGTGCAGGAGTTCCGCCGGGTGATAAAGTCCTCGCTAAGTTTTGTTGCCGACTCGGATGCCATACTTACATTGGGTATAAAGCCTACACGTCCCGAGACCGGTTTCGGGTATATTGAGGCCGTGTTGGGTTCGTCGTCATTGATGAACAAGGAGGTTTTCCGTGTCGACTCTTTCAAGGAAAAACCGTCTCTGGAAATTGCTCAGGCTTATATTGCCAAGAATAATTTCTATTGGAACTCGGGTATTTTCATCTGGAACGTGTCAACAATAGTGAATGCGTTCAGGATATACCAGTCGCCAATTGCTTCCGTCTTTGAGTCACTGATGCCGTATTATTACACTGCCGAAGAGCAGGAGAAAGTGAACGAGCGTTTTCCCGAATGCCGTAGCATATCGGTCGATTATGCAATTATGGAACGCGCCGATGAGATATTCGTCTTTCCTGTAAACTTCGGGTGGAGTGACTTGGGTACATGGATGTCGCTTGGCGGTAATGTCTCAAAAGACGTGAATGGTAATGCCTCTTTGGGCGTTGAGGCAAAATTCGCCGATTCGCGTAACTGCGTGGTGAATACCCGCGGAATGAAGAGCGTAGTCGTAATTGGGGTGAACGATTGTATAATCTCGGAGAATAATGGCAATCTGCTGGTTTGCAGGATGTCCGACGAGGATAGGATAAAAGAGTTCTCTGAAGAGAAATAATGACATGGCAGGGTGCCATATCCCTGTTGGAAAAGAGAGGACAATGCTGTCAAGCGTTGCCCTTTTTCTCTTTTATGATGCCGGTGAATGCCGAGGTGCTTATGTTTGCGTTGTAGGGGATGTCGAACAGTTCGAACAGGGTGTTTGAACGCCCATCCAACGCTCCTTCAATGAATTGCGTGGCCTGTTCCTCTTTGCCGGTGTTCCACATTATATAAGCAAGGTATGCGTCTATGTCGGCCTTGTCATAGCTCAAGTCGCGACAGTAGTTCAGTACTCTTTTCCCCAAATTGAAGTGTTTGTGGTTGACAAGGTGTATTCCGAGCCTGTAGAGGCACTCTTCGGTGCTCCATTCCTTTGTCTCGATTGTGTTCATGTCGTCAAAGGTGAGGTTTTCCTTGTCGCGCAGCTCATAGAGATGGTTGCCTGTAAGTACCAGCTGTTTCATGTTGTCGGGGTGCATGAGCAGGGCCATTGACATGGCGTCGTCGGCAACGGAGTGTTCGCCGGCCGTGTCCAACAGTATAGCTTTGTTTATTCTTGCCAACATCATTGCAATTGTGCCTTCCTGTGCATTGTTGATGGCAATGTCGAAGGCGTTTATCGCATTCTCCAGCTCGCCTTGGCGGTAGTGGCAGAGTGCAATATAGAATACGGGCGTTACGGTGTCGCTGTATTTCTCGGCCAGAGTAGCAAAGATTTTCTTTGCGGCATTGTAGTCGCGCAGGTAGTAGTAGCAGTATGCCTGCATCATATAAGCATACTCTATCTCTTCGTTTATTGCACTCTCGTATTCAAAGCATTCAAGGCTCTTGCCGAACTTCTTGACCATATAGTATATATGTCCCAGCTGTTCCCAATAGAAGGTGGAGTAGGAGTTGTTGTCGAGGAGCTTATTGTAGATTCTTACGGCTTCGTTTATACGTTGCAACTCAATGAGGCATTCGGCTTTTACTTCGTGCAGGCTAATCTGTTGAGGTGCTGCTTTCAGTGCTGTTTCGCAAATCTCCAGTGCATCGTGCGCAAAACCGCAGTCGAGCAGTATCTCAAGTCCCTCGTATATGCTCTCTTGTCCCGGGGTGGATTTCTGCAACAGCTCTATTGCAATGTCATGCGCCTGCCTGAAATCCCTCAGTGCTACCATAATCACGGCCTTTATGGTGAGCATTTCGGCCTCGTCGATATATTTGAGTTCGCCGAACAGCTCCAACGCTTTTGCCGGTTCGCCGTTGTATAGCAACAGCTTGATGCCCATCTTTATGTTTTCGGGGGGGGTGGGGTGCAGGCGGCTTGCTGCGTCAATGATGGCGGCAGCCTCTTCGCTCTTGTCAATCGAAAGGTAATACGACAGCAGATCCACGAACTCATCTATGCCAAAATACGAGGCTACTCCAAGTTTTATGGATTTCTCGTATTTGGCAAGAAGTTCGCGGAATTCGGGTGATTCGAAGTATCCTTTGTCGTAGTTCATCTTCTCGGGTAGGGCTTCCTCCGTTTATTTGCCTTTCTGCTTGCTCCATGTATCTTTCAGGGATACGGTGCGGTTGAAGACAAGCTTCTCGGGTGTTGAGGATGGGTCAATGTTGAAATATCCGATACGCTGGAACTGCAGGTAGTCGAGCGGCTTGCCATTGGCAAGGAACTTCTCTACATAGCAGTTGTCGAGCACCTTGAGTGAATCGGGGTTAATCATCTCCTTCATTGCTGTGAGTGCGTCGCAGTTCTTTGCCTCGCGTATTGCTGCCATCTCATCGCGTGGGTTTTCTGCACTCCACAAACGGTCATAGAGACGCACCTCGGCCTTCAGGCAGTGGCGGCGGCTCACCCAGTGGATGGTGCTCTTTACCTTGCGGTTGGCATCGGCCTCGCCGGTCTTTGTCTGTGGAATGTATTCGCACAGAACCTCGGTGACATTGCCTTCCTCGTCCTTTACGCAGCCGGTGCATACAACGATGTATGCGTTCTTGAGGCGTACCTCGCGGCCCGGGGTGAGACGGAAATAGTTCTTGGGGGCATCCTCCATAAAGTCATCGCGCTCAATCCACAGTTCGCGGCAGAACTCGATGGTGTGTGTGCCATCCTCGGGGCGTTCGGGGTTGTTGGTTGCAGTCAACTCTTCAACCTGCTCCTCGGGATAGTTGGTGATTGTGAGCTTTACAGGGTTGATTACAGCAGAAACGCGTGTGGCACGGCTGTTAAGGTCCTCGCGTACGGCGCTTTCAAGCAATGCAAAGTCATTGAGCGCGTCATAGGTCGTGTAACCGATTTTGTCCACGAAGTTTCTGATTGATTCGGGTGAATAGCCACGGCGGCGGAATCCGCAGAGTGTTGGCATGCGGGGGTCGTCCCATCCGTTTACCAATCCCTCCTTCACAAGGATGAGCAGGTTGCGCTTGCTCATGAGTGTGTAGTTGAGGTTGAGCTTGTTGAACTCGTACTGGCGCGGGCGGTTGTCGTCAAGGTCCTTGCCATCCTTTACCCAATCGACGAACAGGTCATAGAGTGGGCGGTGAGGAACGAACTCAAGTGTACACAGGGAGTGTGTCACGCCCTCGAAGTAGTCGCTCTGTCCGTGTGCGAAGTCATACATTGGGTATGCCTTCCACTTTTCGCCTGTGCGATGGTGGGCAGCCTTTACCACGCGGTAAATGATTGGGTCGCGGAAGTGCATGTTGGGGCTTGCCATGTCAATCTTGGCACGCAGAACCATCTTGCCTTCCTCAATCTCTCCGGTGTTCATCTTCTGGAACAGTTCAAGACTCTCCTCAATGGGGCGGTCGCGGTATGGGCTGTTTGTACCGGGCTGGGTCGGTGTTCCCTTCTGTTCGGCAATCAGCTCGGCGCTCTGCTCGTCAATATATGCCTTGCCCTCTTTGATGAGTTTGATGGCGAAATCCCATAGCTGGTCGAAATAGTCCGATGCGTAGTATACGTTGGCCCAATCAAAGCCAAGCCATTTGATATCCTCCATAATTGCGTCTACGTACTCCACATCTTCCTTTGTGGGGTTTGTATCGTCGAAACGCAGGTTGCAGATGCCGTTGTACTTCTGTGCCATGCCAAAGTCCATGCATATTGCCTTGGCGTGGCCAATGTGCAGGTAGCCGTTCGGTTCGGGCGGGAAACGTGTCTGTACTTTGCTTCCGTTCTTGCCCTTCTCAAGGTCACTCACAATAATCTGCTCAATAAAGCTCATGCTTTTCTTCTCGCTCTTTTCAGTTTCGTTTGTTGCAGTCATCGCTGTATAGTGTTTTTTATTTGTATTTTTCTAATAACCCGCGAATTTAACTAATAAATCCGTAAAATCCATATTTTTATCCCTATTATTCGGATTTTTATACCTATCTTCGCTTTGTAGACATCTTTTTTGTCGATGAAGGCTGCGATAATAATATTGGGAAATCAGTGGGTGTGTCCATATGTGAATACTTATAAGCGTATTCTTGAAAGGTGTGGTTGTCCGTATGATGTCATTCTTTGGGATAGGGATGGCAGTGATGCCGCTGCGCCCATAAGGTACTCCTCGGGTAAGGCAAATCTGACCAATCCGGTAGTAAAGTCATGGCACTATCTCAAATATGCCGATTTTATCAAAAAGACCTTGAGAAAGAATCGCTATGACAGGCTCGTCGTCTCCGGACCGCATCTGGCGATATTGCTTTCGGGTGTTCTGCGAGGAGAGTATAAAGGGCGTTATATAATCGATTATCGTGATGTCTCTGTTGAACAGCACCTGCTGTTGGGCGGTGTCTATTCAAAAGTGCTTGAATGTAGCTATTGTAATGTGATTTCATCGCCTGGATTCAGGGAGTATCTGTCCGGAAAATTTGATTATCTTGTCTCGCATAATTTTTGTATGGATGAGGCTGCAGGTGCACTTGAGGACGAATTCCCGGTTTGGAGGAACTCGTCGCCTTTAGAGATTCTGACCATAGGATATATACGCAATTACGTGTCAAATGTAAAGATAATTCAATCACTTGGTGGCAATGGAAGGTATTGTTTGAGATTTGTAGGCCGTGGCGATGCTGCCGATTCCCTTGAAGCATATGCGGTGTCAAATGGTTGTGCAAATGTGGAATTTTCGGGTTTCTATAAAAAAGTGGATGAGGCTGCGGTTGTTGCGGCGTGTGATTTTATAAATATCTTTTTCCCGGACGATTCGGGACACTCGCCAATCATGTCAAACCGTTTTTATCTTGCTCTCATTCACAAGAAACCAATGATTGTTACCGAAGGATCCGTGCAGGCTGCGTTGGTGAAGGAGTATGGTCTTGGCGTAGTGACCAAGGATTGTGCTGCACTTGACAAGGATATTGAATCTTTCCTTTCGACGTTTGATTATGCGATGTTCTGCAAGAAGTGTAATGAACTGCTTGGGCTTTTTGTTGATGAACACCGCGCTTTTGAACAGGTTGTGGCGGCCTTTTTGCAACAGTGACCAATAGACGTTTCTCCTTTTTGCCGTCTGCATTGCATTTATTACCCAAAGGGTCTCTTTTTTCAATAATTTTTCGTACCTTCGCGATATTGTAGGGAAATATTAATCAAAAACAAAAATATATACTATGAAGAGTGACATTCAAATTGCTCACGAAACCAAACTTGAGCGTATCGAAAATGTGGCAGCGCAGATTGGTATCGATGCCAATGACCTTGAACATTATGGCAAGCATATTGCAAAATTGCCTTTGAGCCTCATTGGCAAGCAGAAAGGCAAGCTTGTTCTTGTAACAGCCATTACTGCGACAAAAGCCGGTATCGGCAAGACAACGGTGTCTATTGGCCTGGCGTTGGGACTCAATAAAATTGGCAAGAAGGCTGTTGTTGCCCTTCGTGAACCTTCACTCGGCCCTTGTTTCGGTATGAAGGGTGGTGCTGCCGGTGGTGGTTATGCTCAGGTTCTTCCAATGGAGAAGATTAACCTCCACTTCACTGGTGACTTCCATGCAATTACATCGGCTCACAACATGATTTCGGCGTTGCTCGACAATTATCTCTATCAGCATGCAAAGGATGGCTTCGGCCTCAAGGAGATTCTGTGGCGTCGTGTGCTTGATGTGAATGACCGTTCACTACGTTCAATCATTACAGGTATCGGTCCTGCAACCAACGGTATTGTAGAGCAGGCCGGTTTCGATATCACTCCTGCGTCGGAGCTTATGGCAATCCTTTGCCTTGCAAGTGATGAGAACGATTTGCGTCGTCGCATAGAGAACATCATGCTCGGTTATACATATGCCGGTGAGCCTTTCACTGTGAAAGACCTTGGTGTTGCCGGTGCAATCATGGTGTTGCTGAAGGATGCCATCCAGCCAAACCTTGTGCAGACAACAGAGAATACTCCGGCAATCATCCATGGTGGTCCATTTGCCAACATCGCTCATGGCTGCAACTCACAGCTTGCTACAAAGATGGCTTTGGCGCATAGTGAGTATACCATTACCGAGGCCGGCTTTGGTGCAGACCTTGGCGCAGAGAAGTTCTACAACATCCTTTGCCGCAAGAGCGGCCTGCAGCCCGATGCGACAGTTATCGTTGCAACAGCTCAGGGCTTGGAGATGCACGGTGGTGTTGAACTCGACAAGATTAAGGAACCCGATATGGAGGGCTTGCGCAACGGTCTTGCAAACCTCGACCGCCATGTTGCCAACCTCCGCTCGTTTGGCCAGTCTGTCATTGTGGTGTTCAACCGCTTTGCAACTGACACCGACGAGGAGATGGCGCTTCTCCGCAACCACTGCGAGCAGGAGCTCGGTTTGCCATTCGTAATCAACAATGCATTTGCCCAGGGTGGCGAGGGTGCTGTTGAGATGGCGCAGATTGTAGTGGACACAATTGAGAAGAATCCTTCAAAGCCTCTTGAGTTTACATACGACGACGAGGATAGCGTGCAGACAAAGATTGAGAAGGTTGCTAAGAAAATCTATGGTGCAGCTTCGGTTACATTCGCAAAGCCTGCGCTTGACCGCATCAAGCTTGCCGAGAAGTATGGCCTGTCGAAGTTCCCGGTATGTATCGCAAAGACACAGTTCTCATTCAGTGCCGATGCTACCAAGTATGGTGCTGTAAAGGATTTCAATCTACAGATTCGTGATGTTGTACTCAATGCAGGTGCCGAGATGATTGTTGCCATTGCCGGTGATATTATCCGCATGCCTGGTTTGCCAAAGGTGCCACAGGCGAACTGTATTGATTTCGTTGATGGTGAGATTGTTGGCTTGAGCTAAATATATATATATGATGATAACCCGAAAGGCGCGCATGAAGTGCGCGCCTTTTTTAATATAAACAGTTATGGCACAACCATTGGCGGAGCGTTTGCGCCCCACGTCATTCGAAAATTATGTAGGTCAGCAGCATCTTGTTGGGGATGGTGCTGTGCTGCGTCGTATGATAGATTCGGGCAGAATCCTCTCGTTCATCATGTGGGGACCTCCGGGTACCGGCAAGACAACCATTGCCCGCATCATTGCCAATACGCTTAACCGCCCGTTCTACACATTGAATGCGGTGTCGGCGGGTGTGAAGGAGGTGCGTGAGGTTATTGAAAAGGCAAAGAGCTCGCCGCTCTTCGCCCGTGGCAGTGCAATACTTTTTATTGATGAGATTCATCGTTTCAGCAAGTCGCAGCAGGATTCGCTGTTGAGTGCGGTGGAGACCGGTGTTGTCACCCTCATTGGCGCAACAACCGAGAACCCTTCGTTCGAGGTCATTCGCCCTTTGCTTTCGCGTTGCCAGCTCTATATTCTCAAGTCGCTTGAGCAAAGTGATTTGATGCAATTGCTTGACTATGCGATAGCCAACGATAATATTCTTAAAGAGCGTGGTGTTGAATTGCGGGAGACTGCGGCTATTATGCGATACAGCGGTGGCGATGCACGCAAACTGCTAAATATCCTTGAGCTTGTGGTTGAGAGTGACCCCGCCTCTCCGGTTGTGGTTACTGATGAAAAGGTAAAGCAGTGTTTGCAACAGAATCCGGCCGCATATGACAAGGATGGTGAGTTGCACTATGACATTATCTCGGCATTCATAAAATCAATCCGTGGCAGTGACCCCGATGCGGCGCTCTATTGGATGGCGCGCATGATTGAGGGAGGTGAAGACCCGGCTTTCATTGCCCGCCGCATAGTTATATCGGCGTCCGAGGACATCGGTCTTGCCAACCCCAATGCCTTGCTGCTTGCCAATGCGGCATTTGATGCTGTTACAAAGATTGGCTGGCCCGAGGGGCGCATTCCGCTTGCCCAGGCTGTGGTGTATCTTGCAACATCGCCCAAGAGCAACTCTGCATATTTGGGCATAAACAAGGCGTTGCAGACAGTGCGGGAAACGGGTAACCTGCCTGTGCCGTTGCATTTGCGCAATGCTCCTACAAAACTTATGGCAGAACTTGGGTATGCCGACGGATATAAATACTCGCACGACTATCCCGGGCATTTTGCCAAGCAGCAGTTCCTGCCCGATGGCGGCGAGGCCTTCTCGTTCTGGATGCCGCAGGATAATCCCGTTGAGGCAAAGGCAAAGGCATGGATGCAACAGTGCTGGGGCGATGACAAGCCGTTTAGTAAATAGTAGATGTGTAACTGGCTATAATCTGGCTCACCTGTAAAGTTGGGGGCAAAAAACTCGCTTTCGCTCGCCGTCAAATTCTACAGCAGTCCTCAACCTTAATTGTTCACTTGTATTTTTCTTCAACTCTTTCTTTCTGTACTTTTTTGAAAAAGTACCAAAAACAGGGCAGTCGTGTACGGCATTCGGT
>JAZRGF010000095.1:0-5729 GCA_045644005.1 Bacteroidaceae bacterium
TGCCGACAAGACAGGTCCATTCAGCGAGGTCGATGCAAAGACCGAGGTAAAGTTCAAGGGCAACCGTATAATAATAGAGCGTGAAGCCCACCGCGTGCGCTACGCTTGGAAACCATATACCGATGCGAACCTTGTGAATGAAGCTGGATTGCCCGCAAGCACATTTGAAATTGAGATGAAAAGGAGACACTGAAACGTGAAAATATAAGTATTCAGGGCTGACATTGTCAGCCCTGAACTATATTTATTCACTCTTTGGGCGATGCATTGCATACAGCGTAAGATTGCCCGTCTTTATTTTTATCTCATCCTGCAGACGGAAAGAAAAATGTTCATACATTCCAACATTCTCGGGTTTAAGCGTCTCAAGATAGCATCCCTGTCCTGTAGCGTCAAGGTAATGCAGAAGTGCATTCATTAGCGGTTTGCCATAATTTTATCCTTGCTTGTCGAGGCGAGTGGCAAAAGCAAACAGATAACCGTCATCAGCAGCCTTGTATCGTTGAGCTATTTTTTGCGCCTCGGCATCGAAACGCGACAATCGGATTGAACGTCGCAGCCCAATCCTGAATACAAATTCCACTATCCCGGCCTTCAAACAAGAGAGCAAACCGGGTTCCTTGCTTCTTGGAGGAATATATATCAATACAGAATTTACCTCTTTACTGTCGGCTATGCAGATTGCATCGGGCAAATTAAGGACGATATTGTAAGCCCAGAAGCGGCTCATCTTTCCATGGTCGTACTTTCCGCTACAAGCGTAATTGAACAGATTATATTGGCTGAAACCATCGGCAAGCGTATCGGCAAAACGTTCAACATCCCCACGTTGCATCACATAGCAATCCTTGAAAGCCGAATTGTGATTTACATCCATAGTGTAACCATTAATTCAACAAACAGGTTCGGTGCGCGCACCGAACCTGTTGCATATTTGTCAAACCGAAAAAAATCACTTTATGACACCAAGCTCCTTACCTACTTTTATGAAGGCTGCTATTGCCTTGTCAAGGTGCTCCTGCTCGTGAGCGGCAGAGAGCTGCACGCGGATACGAGCCTCACCCTTTGGAACAACAGGATAGTAGAAACCGGTAACAAAGATACCCTCCTGAGCCATCTTCTGTGCAAACACCTGTGACAGTGGAGCGTCATAGAGCATCACAGCGCAAATAGCCGACTGTGTGGGCTTGATGTCGAAACCGGCTGCCAACATCTTGTCGCGGAAATAGTTCACATTGTTCTGCAACTTAGTATGGAGCTCGTCACTCTCGGCAAGCATCTTGAAGACCTCTATTGAGGCACCAACCACTGATGGTGGCAATGAGTTGGAGAAAAGGTATGGGCGTGAACGTTGGCGAAGCATGTCGATAATCTCCTTGCGACCTGTGGTGAATCCGCCCACTGCACCACCGAATGCCTTGCCCAATGTTCCGGTGAAGATGTCGATGCGGCCATAGCAGCCGAACTGCTCGGCAACACCGTGACCTGTTGCACCCACTACGCCGGCCGAGTGTGACTCGTCGACCATTACAAGAGCATTGTACTTCTCGGCAAGGTCACATATCTTGTCCATTGGAGCGACGTTTCCATCCATAGAGAACACACCATCGGTTACGATGATACGGTAGCGCTGTGCCTGAGCCTCTTGGAGACAACGCTCGAGGTCGGCCATGTCGGCGTTGGCATAGCGGTAGCGCTGTGCCTTGCAAAGACGCACGCCGTCAATGATTGAAGCATGGTTGAGCGAATCGGAAATGATTGCATCCTCGGCTGTGAACAGTGGTTCAAAGAGACCTCCGTTGGCATCGAAGCAGGCTGCATAAAGGATAGTATCCTCGGTCTTGAAATAGTCGGCAATGGCCTTTTCAAGTGTCTTGTGATAGTCCTGTGTTCCACAGATGAAACGAACGGATGACATACCAAAACCGCGTGCCTCCATTGCCTCCTGGGCAGCCTTCATAAGGCGTGGGTTGTTTGACAGGCCAAGATAGTTATTGGCACAGAAGTTGAGCGCCTTCGAGCCATCCTCAAGTGTAATCTCGGCAAACTGTTGCGATGCAATATTGCGTTCTCTCTTGTACAGGCCGGCAGCATCTATGGCCGCCAACTCGTTCTGCAGATGTTTTTGAAAATCTCCGTACATATTATCTATTTTTTAGTTAACGTTCTAAAATACTTTCTATCTACAAAAGTATATTTTTTGATTTGATTTTCATATCCACAGCACGAAAATATTTCATAGCATAGGGGATAACGGCAAATAAAAACAGAATTAAAACAATTTAAAATATGTTAACGTATGGTGTGTTTAATAAAAAATTGTACCTTTGAGCCGCAAAAATAGAAAACAGACAAACTATGATTGGAAACATTCTGTTGCTGATATTTTATCTTACAGCACCGGCAGGCATTCTATTTATCTGCCGCAAGAACAAGGTCTTTGCAAAGATTGGCCCGGTATTGACTCTTTACCTTCTGGGTGTGGCAGTGGCAAACATAGGCATTTTCCCCACAGAGGAGACCGAATACAAAAAGTTGTTTGACTTCATGGAATCATTCTCGGGGGCTCTCATCCCCTTGGCTTTGCCAATGATACTCTTCGGATGCAACTTCAAGAAGTTCTCTTTGGGCAAATCATTAAAGGCATTATTGATAGGAGTATTCTCGGTTATGGCATTCGTCCTTGCAGGATACCTTATCTTCAAGGATAAGCTTGGCACGGAGGGAGCCGTGATGGGTGCATCGCTCACGGGCCAGTATCTTGGCGGAGCTGCAAACCTGGCTGCAATAAAGCAGATGCTTGGACTCAGCAGCGAGAATTTCATCATACTCACCACCTGCAACCTCATTGTATCATTCTTCTACCTCATGTTCCTCATGGGTGGTGGTGTGAAGTTGGCACGCTGGATTGTGGGCAAACGTGGCGGCAAAGAACAGAGCGTGAACGTCGAGGAGTACACCGAGGAGAACCCATACAAGGAGTTCGGCAAGAAGAAGAGCCTTGTGCAGTTAGGCAAAGTGTTGCTTGCATCGGCTGTAGTAATGGGAATTTCGGTCTACATCGGCACCCTTGCCGGAGGCGGCGAAGGCATCTCCATGGTAGCACTTATCCTTTCAATTACCACCCTGTCACTGTTGCTCACAGCCTGGAAAGAGGTGCGCACATGGGACAAGATCTACGATGCCGGCTTGTACCTTATATATGTATTCTGTCTTGTAATGGCCACAATGGCCGATTTGAGCAAGATTGACTGGAACCAGAGTCTTTACATTCTGCTGTTCCAGGCGGTAATCATCTTCGGTTCGCTATTTCTCACTATCCTGCTGGCAAAACTGCTGCGCATTGATGCCGACGCGGCAGTGATAACATCAGACACCCTCATTAACTCACCGCTTTGCGTACCAATGATTGCGGCAACGATGAAGAACAAGGATGTCATTATGGTAGGTATCGCCAATGGCCTTGCAGGCTATGCAGTGGGTAACTACATAGGTTTCTTGATGTTCCAGCTTTTCGGGCTACTATAAACAAGGATTTCCATAACAGGCACCCGGGTACATTATTGAACCCGGGTGCCGTTTTTTTCTACTTTTTACAACTTTTTATTATAAATTATTTGTTGCTAATACAAAATTAACCGTAACTTTGAACAACAAAAGAACACGGAATAATTGAAACAAAATCATACAGCCTTATGAAGAACGTACTTGTAATTGGCTCAACCGGACAGATTGGTTCGGAACTCACAATGAAACTGCGCAACATGATACCTGACGGCAATATCGTTGCCGGCTATATCCCCGGCGCTGAGCCTAAAGGAATTCTGCTTGAGAGCGGACCGGCAGAGGAGGCTAACGTAAAGAATGCCCAGCAGCTCGCCGACATTGTAGAGAAATACAAGATTGACACAATATACAACCTTGCAGCATTGCTTTCGGCCGTTGCCGAGTCGAAGCCTTTGCTGGCTTGGGACATACAGATGAACGGCCTCATCAACATACTTGAGATTGCACGCGAGAAGAAGTGTGCTGTTTTCACCCCAAGTTCAATAGGCTCGTTCGGCCCCAACACGCCACGCGACAACACTCCACAGGACACCATACAGCGCCCAAAGACAATGTACGGAGTGACTAAAGTGGCAACCGAGCTGCTCAGCGACTACTACTACACAAAGTACGGTGTCGACACACGCGCGGTGCGCTTCCCCGGCCTCATCTCTAATGTAACACTCCCCGGTGGCGGAACAACCGACTATGCAGTGGAGATTTACTACGCTGCGGTGAAGGGCGAGGACTTCGCCTGCCCCATCCAGGCCGGCACATTCATGGACATGATGTACATGCCCGATGCCTTGAAAGCAGCCGTTGACATCATGAATGCCGACCCGGCACGCCTCATACACCGCAACGCATTCAACGTGGCGTCAATGAGCTTCGACCCGGAGATTATCAAGGCGTCAATACAGAAGTATATCCCCGACTTCAAGATGCACTATGAGTTTGACCCTGTGCGCCAGGCTATTGCCGACTCATGGCCAAACAACATGGACGACAGTTGTGCACGCAACGAGTGGGACTGGAAGCCAAGCTACGACCTTGACACAATGACACAGGACATGATAAAGACCCTGCGCGAACGTTTCAACAAATAAAAAATCCTAAAAAGAGATAGACAACAGGTTGCCGGCAATAAAAAAGCAAGCAACCTGTTTGTTTGCATATGGACCAAGCCACAAGAGCCATGAACAACGAGATAGACATATTTACACCCGGAGGCGAGGAGGAATTTTCACTTCCCTTGAGCGAGAACAGGGTTGCCGCCGGTTTTCCATCGCCGGCCGAGGATTTTGGCGGAATGAGCCTCGACCTCAACCGCGAACTGATAAAGAACCCCGCGTCCACATTCTATGCCCGTGTAAGCGGCCTGTCAATGATGGACGAGGGCATCAACGATGGCGACCTGCTTGTAATAGACAAGAGCATTGAGCCACACCATCACTGCCTTGCCGTGTGCTACATCGATGGTGAGTTCACGCTCAAAAGGTTCGAGAAGCACAAGGACTTTGGCCTTCTGATACCGGCCAACAAGGAGTTCAAGCCAATAAAGGTTACCGCCGAGAGTGACTTCTGCATCTGGGGCGTTGTCACATATATAATCAAGAAGGTGTAAAAGCACCTTTCGTATGCACCATACATACAACTCTACAATGATTGGACTCTGCGACTGCAACAATTTCTTCGTCTCGTGCGAGAGGGTGTTCAACCCGTCGCTCAACGGCATGCCCGTTGTTGTGCTGAGCAACAACGACGGTTGCGTCGTGTCGCGCAGCAACGAAGCCAAGGCTCTGGGCATAAAAATGGGGCAGCCACTGTTCCAGATACGCGATTTTGCCAAGCGTAACAACGTCAAAATATGTTCGAGTAACTACCACCTTTATGGCGACATGTCGCAACGTGTGATGACCACCCTGAGGCAAAACGTTGAGGATATTGAGATATACTCCATAGACGAGGCCTTTCTTATGCTCGATGGCCACCCGGTAGAGAGGCTTAAACAGTTTGGCGAAGAGCTTGCACGCACAGTGAGACGCAACACCGGCATCCCCGTGAGCATTGGCATGTCGCATACAAAGACCCTTGCCAAGGTTGCCGCAAAGCTGTGCAAGCAATACCCCAGACTCAACAGCGCCTGCCTCATGCAACGCGACGAGGATATTGCCAAAGTGCTT
>JAZRGF010000096.1:0-2417 GCA_045644005.1 Bacteroidaceae bacterium
CGTCTGGAATATGTGAAGCAGAACAAGGTGGATTATCTGCCTGTGATTGACCGCTATTTCATTATCCGCGAGCAGAGTAGCGGCTACGCACTCAACACACGTGGCAACAATGCCAATAATGCGAGAGTGTATGTTGACGAGTATAATGCAGACAGCAAGGAGAACTTCGTGTGGCAGTTGCGCCGCACCGCTGCCAATGCCGAGTATTGCCAGTTCTATGGCCCTTACTTTGGCAAGGCTATCGACGTGGCTTTGAGCGGCGTGAAATATCCGTTGCTTTGGGATCCTTCATACAGCAATGAGAACCAGCAGCTGCGCTTTATCTCCGAAGAGGGTAAAAAAGGCGTATATCGCATCCAGGTGAAGACAAGCGGTTCTTGGCACAGCCTCAAGGCCGATGGCAATAATCTCTCTATGGTTTCGGGTTACGGCAGCGGTTCACTCTTCACACTCGAAGAGGTGGAGGCCGATGATGTGCCAATGGCAAATGTATGGGAGGACGAAACATTCTTTGGCGAGAACAAGGAGAATGGCCATGCAACATATATGCCATACGCTTCGGTTGAAAAGATGAAGGCCGATGCACGCTATGAGTTCCCATGGCTTGACCCCGAGAATGCCGAGTTCATGAGCCTCAACGGTATGTGGAATATCAATTGGGTTGAGACAACTGCACAGCGCCCCGGCAAAGATGCCTTCTGGGGTGACGATGTTGATGTATCGGCCTGGAATACAATAAAGGTTCCGTCTTGTCTTGAGATGGAGGGCTATGGCGACCCTATGTATGTAAATGTGAACTATCCGTTCAAGAACAATCCTCCGCTCATTGAGATGAAGGATGGTCTTTTGAACTCTGTAGCTTCTTATCGCAGAGACTTTGAACTCCCTGTAAACTGGGGTGACAAGCGCGTGTTCCTGCACTTCGACGGTATCTATGGTGCTGCTTTCATCTGGATGAACGGCAACTATGTGGGCTATACACAGAGCGGCAACAACGATGCTGAGTTCGATGTTACTGCTCACTTGCGCGAGGGCAAGAACAATGTCTGTGTTCAGGTTATCCGCTGGAGCGATGCATCGTATCTCGAAGGCCAGGATATGTGGCACATGAGCGGTATTCATCGCGATGTGTATCTCTTTGCTGCGCCAAAGACCTTTGTGCGCGACCACTACATCACAAGCGAGCTTTCTGCAGCCGACGGCTACAAGGCCGGTTCAATGAACGTGGCTGTCGAAATGGACAACCGCGATGGTGTTGCTGTTACAAAGAGCGTTGAGGTTGCATTGATTGCCC
The DNA here is from genome assembly GCA_045644005.1 of Bacteroidaceae bacterium. Taxonomy (GTDB): domain Bacteria; phylum Bacteroidota; class Bacteroidia; order Bacteroidales; family Bacteroidaceae; genus HGM04593. The sequence goes on from JAZRGF010000096.1 coordinate 1,295, forward strand.
CCGACGGTAGTCAGGTTGTAAAGAAGGATGTGGCGTTTGAATTTGCAACAGGCGAAACAGTGAAGAATGCGAATGTGTTCTTTGAGAACCTTGCAGGCCTGCAGTTGTGGAGCGCCGAGGTGCCAAATCTTTACACAGTTGAGGTTGTGCAGAAGGATGCTGCCGGCAACGAGGAGTTTGTATTCTCAACAAAATACGGTTTCCGTCACATTGAGATAAAGGGTGGCCTTGTATATGTAAACGGTGAAAGAATCCTGTTCAAGGGTGCAAACCTGCAGGATACACACCCCGTGACAGGCCGTTCGGTTGATATAGAAACAATGCTCTGTGACGTGAAGATGATGAAGCAGGCAAACATGAATACCGTGCGTACAAGTCACTACCCACGTCAGGCAAAGATGAACGCAATGTTCGACTACTATGGTCTCTACTGCATGGATGAGGCCGATTTGGAGTGCCACAAGAGTTGGGAAGACGGCGGCGAAAAGGGTGGCATCACCAATGAGGACAGCTGGAAGGCGCAGTTCATTGACCGCACCGTGCGTATGGTTTACCGCGACCGCAACTTCCCGTCAGTTATCTTCTGGTCACTCGGTAACGAGAGCGGCGGTGGAAAGAACTTTGGCCACACATATGCCGCAGTGCGTGCGCTCGACCCACGTCCAATACACTACGAGGGTGCTTCACGCGCAGGAACAGCACACACAGATATCTATTCCGAGATGTATCCTCTCTTGACCGAGGTTGATGACCATGCCAACGGAAAGGATGACAACAGCTATCCATTTTACACTAACAGCAAAGGACAGCCATACTTCATGTGTGAGTATGCCCATGCAATGGGTAATGCGGTGGGTAACATGCAGGAGTACTGGGATGCCATCGAAAGCAGCAAGTATGGTATCGGCGGCTGTATCTGGGATTGGGTTGACCAGTCAATCTATGACGCCGAGGATATCAAGAACGGCAACTTTGAGGTTGACGGCATGAACAAGTATCGTACGGGTTCCGACTATCCCGGTCCTCACCAGGGTAATTTCGTAAACAATGGTCTTGTTGCTGCCGACCGCGCATGGAGCCCAGAGCTGACAAATGTGAAGTATGTATATCAGTATGTCAAGTT
>JAZRGF010000097.1:0-1501 GCA_045644005.1 Bacteroidaceae bacterium
TATAATGTTCCGTTTCGGTAATAGTTGCTCCGATATAATAGGTACCTGCATATTTGGGAACTCCGCCTTCAGTTTCTGCTCCGTTTGCAGTTCCCGTCATAACCGGGCGTCTGCCACCTGAAATGTAATAAGTATAGGTTACTTCGCCGTTTTCAGGATTTTCGTTAAGAGTCGGTGCGTTGGGAGTATCAAGATATGACCAACCATCAATTAATATCTGTGGACGTATAGAAGCCTTGTTGATTTTCCAAGTCTTTTCAACTGTGCCTGTATAATTGCCTTTACCGATAACAGTGACGGTATAGGTGCCAATATCTGTTGCGGAAGTAGTACCCATAACCTCATAATCTGTACCTGCAGCAAGTGTTGTTGAGCTGTTATACTTAACGGTTACAGTTGTACTCTGTTCTGTTCCGTTATAGGAAACTGATGTTTTGGAAAGTGTTACCATTGAAGCAATGATTTCACGGGGCTGAATCTGATAGCTCACGCTTGCTGTTGCTTCTCCCGCAGTAACAGAAGCAACAATATCCTGACCTGTCACATTGACACGGTCAACATCATTGTATACAACCGCAGGTTTAGTAGGCAGCCAATCCGTATAGATGCATTCTGCATCCTTTGAGTTGCCGTTAAAGAGCAAATCAGCGGGAGCCTTGATGCTCATAGTACCGCCGTAGTTGTTTGACAAATCACAGCCCGAAATGACACATTCTGCCTTGATTGTATCGGTTCCTTCCGATGTATAACTCCACTGGTGTACGTGACGCTCTTCAAGAATGGGATAATGGGTATACTGATACCATACAGTTTCGCTGTTGCCCGCATTAAGCTTTGCGGTAACAGTGCCGTCAGCAAATTCCTCGCGGGTACTGCCTTTAACGACGGCATCAAAGTTTGATGCTGCACCTGCAGTATCAAGATAAGGGCTAATGTTGGGAGCTTGAATATTACCTTCAATAGCATAGTTATTTATCAGTTCATCAGTACCATGCCATGTACCAACATTTGTGCAGGAAAGCGGAGCTGCAAGAAATTCTGAAATAAGGTTTACATAGTTATGCCAATTCTGAATGCTTGAGTTACTGTGGTTGCCAACGATACCGCCGGCTTTCGCTCCGGTTCCCACAGCTTTTATCTCACCTGCATTATAGCAGTTGATAATTTTATCTGTTGCAGTAATTGAGCCATCTGCCGCAATACCGCCGGCAACATTACCGGTAATGTTACCTTCATTATAGCAAAGAGAAATATTTACATCAGTCGATGTCAAATCTGCACCGGAAATACCGCCTGCACAGCTACCGTTAATATCACCGGTATTGGAACACTCAATAATATTAACGGACACATAATTGTAGGCCACAGGTTTTCCCACGATACCGGCAGCAGTCTCGAGTCTTGATGCCTCAGAGGAAACATCCGCACCGTTGGAGCATCCTATGATTGTACCGCCGTAAGAGCTGCCGCAAATACCGCCCGCATGTCCGTCGTATCCATC
>JAZRGF010000098.1:0-2620 GCA_045644005.1 Bacteroidaceae bacterium
TCAAGCAATTACACAACAGTTTATTTAAAGACCCTGGCAACAAAGAACTATTTGGATGTCCGCATTCAGGCTTACAATAGTGCTATTGGTTACAAAACTCGTTATGTACAGTTTAATGTAACTCCTGATGGTTATTTCCCACTGTTAGACTATATCAACGGTTGTAGCCGTACTATTGCTGCTGGTGAGAAGATAACAGGTATAGAAGTTAGCCGCCGCCCGTTCTCTGGTTCAGTGTACGGTCTAACTACCGAAGTAAGTGGCGAGGGAATAGCCCCAGTAGTGTCGTTCTCTCTCTATGAGACGATGACCATCAATGCTATAAACGCTACACCAGGTGTATATGTCTATACTCCGCTGCAAAACGGTCATCCTCTGAATAATAACACGACCTTTACTATCACCGTTACCGATGGCAAATATGGTGTTGATTCACTGCTCTTGCGTGAGAACGCAATAACCGCCGACCCTGATGAGGTGCTTGAATTGGTGGCCCAACTGATGCCTGCCAATTCCGAGGCAGAGATAACATGGACGAGTTCCAACACCAGCGTGGCTACCGTACAGAACGGTATCGTTACAATTGCAGAAAACGCTCCAATAGGGGCTATGGCAACCATTACAGCCAGTGCCAACGGAAAATCAGACGAATGCAAGATTACCGTCAGCGGTGAGGAATATGGGCTTTATGTGGCTTCTACGCAAGTGACGAGCCGCAACCGTGACGACATACTCGGTGACGGCAAGTTCAGTTTCGACGGGCTTCGTACGCTGACAATAAACGGTGATTACACCGTTAGCAACTCTTCTAATTTCGTACGCAATACGGATATTGACGATCTCAACATTGAGGTGGCACAGGCTTGCACCATTTCACAGGATTCGGAATCGTACAGCACCCTCTTTGACATCAGGAAAAACACCATCATTCGTGGCGAACAGTTGACGGTTAACGGTAACGGCGTGGCGTTCGGCACACAGGGTGGCATAACGCTGACATTGGACAGTGCAAACCTCATAGTAAGTGCCATAATGCCGTTTAAGGGCAGTAATTTGTCAAGCGATAGCCTGAGCATCATCAATTCGCGCGTTGAGGTACATGCGTCAGGCTCGGCAGCGGTATTTAATTTTGAAGGCGGTATATCGTTGACAGACTGCTACATCCAAACACCGGCAGGCGGTGAGGTGGTGGATGCCGCCATTGAGGACGGCAACGGTAACCATGTACGCGATATGGTAATAGTACCCCTGTTGATGTTGTACGATGATAGTGATAACACCGCAGTATTGGAAACCTATGTCGCAAGTGACAAAACGACCCATGTGCAGTTAGTCAATCGCACATTCTACAAGGATAATAGTTGGAGCACCTTGTGTCTACCATTTGATGTAACCGATCTGAACGGCACTCCACTCGATGGAGCAACAATAATGGAACTGAACACCGCAGAACGTAATGGTTTTGATAGCAACACAGGTATGCTTTATCTTTCGTTCAAGACAGTTACCGAGATAGAATCAGGTAAACCATATATCATAAAATGGGATAATGGTGAGCATATTGAGAATCCTCTGTTTGAAAATGTTGTCATCACCAGCAGCGAACCCATTGCTGTTGAATCAGACTCCTACGGCCTGAACACGATTTATATGATAGGAAGTTATGCTCATACAAATGTAACTGGTGGAGACCAAAGTGTTATGTTTATGGATACGGAAAAGGTGATATATTATCCTATAGAAGATACCGCCTTAAATAGCTTCTACGCATATTTTGAAATTCCTTCATTGCAAGATGCAGAAGAAACGGCAGTCAAGGACTATACCATCGACTTCGATGGAGGTGTTGTAGGGATAAAGGATGTGAATATAGACAATGAGCAGTATCCCAAAGGATGGTATACCATTACCGGTGTGAAATTATCTCAAATGCCTGTCGAGAGAGGAATTTACATTTATAATGGCAGAAAGGTGATTATAAGATGACGGAACATCCAATTTGTTTTTAATATGAAGCACCTGGTCAAAGAACTTCTCCAACGTGTAGATGCGTTGGAGAAGCGAGTGGAGAGATTAGAAAAAAAATGAAAGAAGGGTGGCCTCCCCCACTGGCCCCCTTCTTATTCCCCCAGGGGAGAAAGATACAAGCATCGCGGTGGCCTTGAGTGAACTGATGCACCACCGCATGCCCGACGGGCGTTACCTCGTCACGCGCAAGGTGCACTGGCAGGCGGTGTATAGGGTGTTGGTAGATGAGGGATGGTACGATGCCTCGCTGGGCTATGCAGGCTTTGTCGATTATATCCGTTCGGTGGCTCCACCGGGCGGATTTCGCATTATGCCCGACGTGGAGACCATACGCCACATATCGCAGACGCTCTACGCCCGCCCCTTCCGTGACTGGCGCTACGATGCCGCCTACGGCACCAAGCGCTGGACCTACGAGCGGATGAGGGCGGTGGCGGAGACGCTGCTGGGGCTGATGGGGGAGGAAGAAAAATAGGGGAAAAGTTGGTGGTGTAGATAAGTTGTAGTACCTTCGCTACTGGAAATAAAAAAACCCGGATTCATCACCAGTACCTCAACACTGGGAGAGGAACGCCCGGGACTGCACGACAAA
>JAZRGF010000099.1:0-1328 GCA_045644005.1 Bacteroidaceae bacterium
AGTGTGAAGAAAAATTGACTTGTCCACTGATAGTCAATTCATTTTGCGTTGTACCCAGTTCCGGTATAAACAGCGGTGTTCGCTTGTGAAAGATGATTTGAGGACATCCTATAGGGAATGTATATGTTTTCAACATTTGAGCACTGTTGAATACCCAATAATACCTCACATAAGGCTGCAACAACTTACATGGTTTATAGAACTTGAATTCCTCTTGAATCATATTACACATGAGCCCAAGCCCCACTATATCAACCCATAGAACACCCCACCGAAAACACCGGCAAGGAGAAGAATCAAAATAGGACTTACCTTAAAGAATTTCATTGCGACGAATGCAGCGACAAACAGCGCCACGCTAACCCCGAACTGCAAGGGCGTTTCCGTGGGCGAGCCAAAGTTCTCCTTGGTCATGAGCAGCAGCGCTGCCGATGCAATCAAACCCACCACAGCAGGACGCAACAGGCGAAAAACATTTTCAACATTCTTGTGTTTGCTGTATTTCATAAAGAAACGGCTCACAATGAGCATTAGCACAATCGATGGCAGCATCACAGCAAACGAAGCAGTGAAAGAACCCAACACCGCCAACAATTCGTTGCCTGTTGCATTGAACACAGCGGTATAACCCACGTATGTAGCGGAATTTATTCCAATGGGGCCGGGGGTCATCTGGCTCACCGCAACAATATCGGTAAACTCGGCCGCCGTGAGCCACGCATGGCGTGTCACCACCTCGCCCTGAATGACCGTGAGCATACCATAACCTCCACCAAAGGAGAAGAGACCAATCATCAGGAATGAGCAGAGAAGTTCAACAAAAATCATCATCATCCGTTCCTCCCTGTTTTACCCCACACAAAACCGGCAATGCCGGCAACAAGAATCACAAACACCGGCGATACCCCGAATGCCACTATCAGCAATGCCGACAATACAGGAATCCACGCCATAGTCCACCCCACCTTTGCACTCTTTGCCACATTGAACACAGGCACTGCAATGAGCGCCACCACAGCAGGACGCAAGCCCTTGAACACGTTGTTCACCACCTCAATGTGACGGAACTGACGGAAGAACAGGGCAATGAGCAATATAATGACAACCGATGGCAACACGCAACCGAATGATGCTGCCAATGCACCACGCACACCACGTAGCCTATACCCTATGAACACTGCCATGTTCACGGCAAACACACCCGGCGCCGACTGTGCCACAGCCAATAGATCCACAAAATCGCTCTTCTCGACCCAGCGGTTACGTTCAACCACATCGCTCTCAATGAGCGGTATCATGGCATATCCGCCGCCAAAGGTAAAAAGCCC
>JAZRGF010000100.1:0-2719 GCA_045644005.1 Bacteroidaceae bacterium
TCAAAGCTCGCAGACCAGACAAAGGGCGGTTTGATGTCTCTGCTTGATATGTTCTCGGGTGGTGCGTTCTCGAATGCATCTATTTTCGCCCTTGGAATCATGCCATATATCTCTGCCTCAATTGTTCTTCAGTTGTTGGCAATTGCAGTTCCTTATTTCCAGAAACTGCAGCGTGAGGGTGAGAGTGGCCGTCGTAAGATTAACCAGTATACTCGTTATCTTACTTTGGCAATTCTCGTACCTCAGTCAATGGCATATTTGGCAAACCTCGAAAGCCAGTTGGCCGGTACAGGTGCTATCCAGGTTGAAACAGGTGTGATGTTCTACGCAACATCTACAATCATCCTTGCCGCAGGTAGTATGTTCATCCTTTGGTTGGGTGAACGCATTACCGACAAGGGTCTCGGTAACGGTGTTTCATTGATCATTATGATTGGTATCATCGCCCGTTTCCCAACAGCCATCATTCAGGAGTTCACCTCTAGAATGACAGGTGCAGCAGGTGGTGGAGTCGTAATGTTCATAATTGAGCTTGTTCTGTTGGTATTGGTTATCTGCGGTGGTGTTGCGCTTTTGCGTGGTACACGTAAGATTCCTGTACAGTATGCAAAGCAGGCTACAGGTGGAGCAGCCGTTTCGGGTGCACGTCAGTATCTTCCATTGAAGGTCAATGCAGCCAATGTGATGCCTATCATCTTTGCCCAGGCGATTATGTTTATCCCTATGGCAATCATGGGCTTCAACACTGACAGCGCACCTTCAAAGTTTGTGCAGTTGATGTACGATAATACTTCTTGGTTGTATAACACCATTTTTGCAACCCTCATCATCCTCTTTACATATTTCTATACAGCCATCACAATCAATCCGGTTCAGATGGCCGAGGATATGAAGCGCAACAATGGTTTTATCCCAGGTGTTAAGCCTGGCAAGCCAACTGCGGAGTACATTGATACAATCATGTCACGTATAACACTTCCCGGTTCATTGTTCTTGGCATTCATCGCAATACTTCCAGTATTTGCAGGAATGTTGAACATGCAGCCTGAGTTCGCAAGTTTCTTCGGTGGAACTTCACTGCTCATCCTTGTAGGTGTTATCCTTGATACATTGCAGCAGATTGAGAGTCACCTCTTGATGAGGCATTATGATGGTCTGTTGAGCTCAGGCCGCATAAAAGGACGTATAGGTTAAATGTTGGCTTAGAAATGATATTTCTTAAGACATCTGATGAAATAGAACTACTTCGGCAGGCAAATCTGCTTGTTGGCAAGGCGCTTGCCGAAGTAGCTAAGATAATAGAGCCGGGTGTGACTACAAGGCAGCTCGACAAGGTTGCCGAGGAGTTCATTCGCGATAACGGAGCTATCCCTACTTTTAAGGGTTATCCCAATCACGAAGGGACACCGTTCCCGGGTTCCATTTGTGCATCGGTAAACGATGTAGTTGTACACGGAATTCCAAACGACGTTCCCTTGAAGGAGGGCGATATTGTATCGGTCGACTGTGGAACGTTGCTTGATGGATTCTGTGGAGATTCCTGCTACACATTTTGTGTCGGCGAGGTTGATGAAGCTACCAGAAAGTTGCTTCAGGTAACTAAGGAGTCTTTGTACAAAGGTATTGAACAGGCAGTTCACGGAAAACGTATCGGTGACATTGGCAGTGCGGTGCAGACCCACTGTGAACAGAACGGATATGGAGTGGTACGTGAATTTGTGGGTCACGGTATCGGTCGCAACATGCACGAGTCGCCCGAGGTTCCCAATTATGGTCGCAAGGGTAACGGTCTGCAGTTGAGACAAGGAATGTGTATCGCAATTGAGCCAATGATTACATTGGGCAAGCGTCAGATCCTCATGGAACGCGACGGTTGGACAGTGAGAACACGCGACAGGAAGAATGCAGCACATTTCGAGCATACCATAGCTGTTGGAAAGAACGGTGCCGACATACTGTCATCGTTTGAATATGTAGAGGAAGTCTTACGAAAGAAAGGTTATTGATATGGCTAAACAGAGCGGTATAGAGCAGGACGGCACAATTGTAGAGGCATTGTCAAATGCTATGTTCCGAGTGGAACTGCAGAACGGTCACGAAGTGATCGCGCACATCTCGGGCAAGATGAGAATGCACTACATCAAGATATTGCCGGGTGATAAGGTGAGAATTGAAATGTCTCCCTATGATTTGACCAAAGGAAGAATTGTGTTCCGATATAAATAAAAATAAGATATTATGAAAGTAAAAGCATCTATTAAGAAACGCACTCCAGACTGCAAGATCGTTCGCAGAAACGGACGTCTGTATTTGATCAACAAGAAGAATCCCAAGTTCAAACTGCGTCAGGGGTAATTAAGTAGTAATTTAAAATAATATATATTCGCATATGGCTATTAGAATAGTTGGTGTAGATATTCCTCAGAACAAGAGAGGAGAGATTGCGTTGACATACATCTATGGTATTGGACGCAGCAGTGCAGCCAAGATCCTTGACAAGGCCGGTGTTGACCGTAACATGAAGGTTCAGGATTGGACCGATGATATGGCTGCTAAGGTTCGTGAGGTAATCGGCGCTGAGTTTAAGGTAGAGGGTGACCTCCGTTCAGAAATCCAGCTTAACATCAAGCGATTGATGGACATCGGTTGCTATCGTGGCATCCGTCATCGTAACGGTTTGCCTGTTCGTGGTCAGAGCACAAAGAACAACGCTCGTACA
>JAZRGF010000101.1:0-9086 GCA_045644005.1 Bacteroidaceae bacterium
GCTCCTGTTGATGTAGATAAGAATTTCCATTATACATGGAATGTAAAGTTTGACATGGAACCATTACGCAAGGATTTGTATGTAAAACTGCTCGATAGAGAGACCAAGGACGTACTGCCTGATGGCAAACTTGTGTATAGATACATTGACAATGGCGAAGAAAAAATTGACTCGGCCAAGGCCGATGCTGCGGGAGTAGTAACACTTCCAGACATGCGTTTCTGTAGCATCATTGAAGAGATGACTGGAAGCTGCTACGGATACAAGGATGAGACCAAGACCGACGTACCTAACCAAAGCCTTGAGAACCCTTCGGATAGTACAGCACTCCTGCTCACCCCAATCATGGAGCGTATTACCTTCTTTGTAAAAAACAAAGTAAGCAAGCAGCCAATACCTGGTGCACAATGTACTGTATCGCTAACCCATCCTGGACAAAGCAGAAAAACGACAAAAAGAAATGTCACTACAAGCATTGACGGAAAAGGTATTGCTGTCTATGACAGTGCTTTCATTTTATCGAAATTAAACATTTATGCAAGTAAGACCAATTACTATGATGGCGGAGTGGAAGGTGGACCATGGACCGTTGGGAAGTTTATAAAGCAGGATGATGATACACGTACAATATGGCTCACTCCAAAGCCTTACGTGCAGGAGCTAATCAACATCGACAGCATAAATGGAAAGCCAATACCAGGAGTTGAGAATGTAATAAAGATTACCAGCCCCGATGGTTCGGTCAAGGAGGTAAAAGAGATAAGCAACCGCAACGGAGTGTTCCCTGTGAGCGCAACCGAGGATGACCGCATTGAGATTGTGTCAAGAAAGAACAACGAGTACATTCCCAAGAAGACAGAAATTCCTTTGTTCAAGGATTTAAAGGACAAGAAGATAAGGATGCAACCCGAAATGGGCGAGATTCAATTCCGCACTGTCGAGGAAGGTACCAACAAAATTCTGCCCAATTGCCGTCTGCACGTCACTGGTTCGATAAGTGGACACATGCAGCCAACAAACAGCGGCAACGGCGTGTTTAAGGTAAAAATGCGTAAAGCCGAGAAATTGAGCATTGTAGCCACAAAGGACCATTATCCGCCAAACACCACTAAGGTACGCAATGCAAGCTACAACGAGCTCTTCAACTCGCCACAGTCGAGAAGGGATATCCCATTGAAGGTTATTCCTCCTTGTGGCGGTGGCAAGAATGTACCCAAGGCAAACAGCGGCCCACGTCATCAGGCAACATATGGAATGGGCCAGATGAGTGGAACAAGTTCTATATGGGTCGATTTCTATGGCGAAGCAGACTACCTGACTATCTATGACGGAACACAAGCACAAGGCACTCCAATTATAAACAGGCAGATTATACAGAACCAAATGACATTGCCGTTTAATTTTACCCAAGGTGCACTGACTGTTGTCATTGAATCATCAAACACTTCTTCGTGGGAGTATGTGGTAAATTGCCCCGATTAAAGTAACCTAAAATACGTGTGGGTAGCCCAAAGACAATGCTTTTGGGTTACCCACTTTTTTATAATGTTGGATAAAATTTCATCCATCAAAGGCTAATCGACTTGACGCGTCCATCTCCTGAAGTCTTCGTAATGTATGCCAAAAGCCGAGCTTCTATAACAAAAACTGGGTTTTGAGCAGACTGCAATAAAATATTTACAAAAAAAACGACATTTCTTTTACATTCTGCGAAAATTCTTCTACATTTGCGAGAAATCACGAATATACTGCAATATTTGTGAAAAGATTGTTGTGCTATGACCGAGAAGGATAGAAATGTAATGGCAACTTTTGAAGAGAAGCTCCATCGCCTTGTGTATGAACACAAGATGCTGAAGGAGGCCAACATGGAGTTGTCACGCATTCTTGAGGAGAAAGAGAACATGCTCAAGGAGATGCAGCTACATTGTTCGGCTCTCGAGAACAGTTACAACGACCTTAAACAGGCCAAGGTAATATCCCTTACCGCCGAGGGTATCGACGAGACTAAGGAGAGAATATCGAGGCTGGTGCGTGAAATCGACCGTTGCATCGAGTCACTTAAAAAATAGTTACTACCAAAGAGACCCTGCATATGGAAGATAGAGAATTGGGAATAAACCTTATTATAGACGGCACATCGTATCCGCTTACTGTCAAGGCCAGCGAGGAGCCATACTACCGCAAGGCGGCTCAGATTGTAAGTGGCAAGTTGTCAACATATAAAGACTTGTTCATGGGCGAAGGTGGAGTTAGAGTAATGACTATGGTTGCTCTTGACATCGCATTTGACCTGGTTACGCATAATGATGAAGTAGGCTCAGCAGAAGTAATGCACAAGATTAACGAGCTTACCCGCCTCATTGACGACACATTGGCTAAGAAGTAATTCCCAGCCCTACACACGTCACAGTTTCACGCATTGCAGCACTCATTGAGCTGGCACAATTGTGCACAGCGCATGATGCAGCGGTGCGTTTTATTATATATTTTAACTTATAACTTATGGATTTCATCACAGCATTAATCATTGGATTGGCAGCAGGAGCCCTAATAGGTTTCATCAGCCAATATTTGATAAACAAGTTTGGATTGAAGGCTAAACGTCAGCGCATCATTGATGACGCGCACAAAGAGGCCGAAGTAATCAAGAAGAACAAGCTCCTTGAGGTAAAGGAGAAATTCCTTAACAAAAAGGCTGAGCTGGAGAAGGAGATTACACAGCGCAACAACAAGATTCAGCAGGCCGAGCACCAGTTGAAACAGCGCGAGGTACAGCTGAACCAGCGCAACGAGGACCTTCAGCGCCGCAAGAATGAGCTTGAGACTATGAAAGAGAATATCGAGGCGCAAAAGAGCGTCCTTGAACACAAGCAGGAGGAGCTCGACAAGCTCCAGGCACAGGAGCGCGAGAAGCTCGAAACCATCAGCGGTCTGTCGGCCGATGACGCAAGAGAGCGCCTCATCGAGTCACTCAAGGAGGAGGCTAAATCACAGGCTGCATCATACATCAACGACATCATCGATGATGCAAAGATGACAGCGAACAAGGAGGCTAAGAAGATTGTGATACAGACCATCCAGCGCGTAGCCACTGAGACCGCCATTGAGAACTCGGTTACTGTATTCCACATTGACAACGATGAGATGAAGGGACGCATCATCGGACGCGAGGGACGTAACATCCGCGCGCTTGAGGCTGCTACTGGAGTGGAAATTGTCGTTGATGACACCCCCGAGGCTATTGTGCTGAGCGCTTTCGACCCAGTGCGCCGCGAAATCGCCCGCCTGGCACTGCACCAGCTTGTTGCTGATGGCCGCATTCACCCTGCACGCATTGAGGAGGTTGTAGCAAAGGTCAAGAAGCAAATTGAGGAGGAGATTATTGAGACAGGAAAGCGCACAACCATCGACCTTGGTATACATGGTATGCACCCCGAGCTTATACGTATCATCGGTAAAATGAAATACCGCTCTTCTTATGGCCAGAACCTGTTGCAGCACGCACGCGAGACAGCTAACCTGTGTGCGGTAATGGCAGCCGAGCTTGGCCTTAACCCCAAGAAGGCAAAACGCGCAGGATTGCTGCACGATATTGGTAAGGTACCCGATGAGGAGACCGAATTGCCACATGCAGAGTATGGTATGAAGATTGCCGAGAAGTACAAGGAGAAGCCAGATATCTGCAACGCCATCGGCGCTCACCACGATGAGGTAGAGATGACAAGCCTTATTGCACCTATCGTTCAGGTATGTGACGCCATCTCGGGCGCACGTCCAGGTGCACGCCGCGAGATTGTGGAGGCTTACATCAAGCGCTTGCACGACCTTGAGCAGTTGGCAATGTCGTACCCAGGCGTAACAAAGACCTATGCTATCCAGGCTGGACGCGAGTTGCGAGTAATTGTTGGTGCTGACAAGATTGATGACAAGCAGACCGAGCAGTTGTCGGGCGAGATTGCAAAGAAAATTCAGGATGAAATGACCTACCCAGGACAGGTAAAAATCACGGTAATCCGCGAGACACGTGCAATCAATTACGCACGATAATCCAAGACATAACAACAAGTGCGGTATATGAAAATATATCGCACTTTTTTACTGCCACAAAATGGACAAGCCACATCTTTCAGCAGAGCTCATTAACCATATAGAGGGCGAAATAATGCCACGATACGAAGCCTTTGACAAGGCACATGACCGCAGACATGCCTTTATGGTAATGTCAAACAGTCTGAGGCTGGCACAGCACTACGACGTTGACATGCAGATGGTATATACCATTGCTGCATATCACGACCTGGGACTGGAAGCTGGTCGTGAACAGCACCACACCGTATCGGCATGCATAGTACGCGAAGATAAGAGGCTTAAAAAGTTTTTCACAAGCGAACAGATAGAGATTATGGCCGATGCAGTTGAGGACCATCGCGCATCAAGCAGCCACGAACCTCGCACCATATATGGCAAGATTGTAGCCGAGGCCGACCGCATAATAGATAGCGAAACCATAATGACACGCACGGTGCAATACGGGCTATCGCACTACCCCACACTCACAAAAGATGAACACATTGAACGCGCCGTATCGCATATAAAGGAGAAATACGGCCGAGGAGGATATCTGAAGCTATGGATACCGCAATCAACGAATGCAACGCGGCTGGAGGAGATGCGCCAACTGATTGACTGCGAAGATGAGCTGCGCAGAAAGCTCGAGATGATATATATCAAGACAAGTGCTCAACAAGCACTTTGACACCTATACCAATGAGGATAATGCCACCCCACAACTCGGCACGCAGACGCTCGGCAAAAGCCTTACCGAACTTGACACCGATTGTAAGACCAATAGCTGTCATCAACGATGACACCACACCAATGGCTACCAATGGATAGAGAAGCGAGAGCAGAGAGGTATAGCCCATACACGAGAACGAGATACCCACAGCCAAAGCGTCGATGCTTGTAGCTATGGCAAGAGTGAAGATGACCTTTAGACGGCGAGGATTGAAGCTCTTGTTCTCTTCATCCTTGAATGAATCCATAATCATGCGTACACCCAAGAAAGCGAGAATGGCAAAAGCTATCCAGTGGTCAACGCTCTCAATCAACGAGCGAAAGAGCTCAGCGCCAAGCCATCCCAGCAATGGATTAAGCGCCTGAAAAAGGCCAAAAAGCAACACCATAGCTATCATTTGCTTGGGGAATAACCTCTTGAATATTATTCCGCTCGCCATTGACACTGCAAAGCAGTCCATCGCAAGTGCAAGAGCCAATAGCCATATCTCAGCGTGTGTCATATCATTAAAAATTTTAACAGCGCAAAATTAGCTCTTTTTTTAGAATTAATTAGTAGCATAGGGTACTATTTGTACAAGCAGCATACCGCAAAACATAAAAAAAGCAAAAGCAATTGCACAAACAAAAAAAAGGAAGTAACTTCGCGCCCGAAACATGCTGGGGCTATCTGGTTTTGACAGCGGGTAGAAAAGGTATGTAAGCACGCAGTGCATTGCCGGTTCGCACTATAATATGAGCAGGCAAAAATTTATCTGGCAACAATACTTACGCTCTTGCTGCTTAATCGAAGTATAGTAGATTAGCTTTATCCCTGCACCAGGTGCGGGGACGAGACATCACCCGGACGCTGTTGTTCCGAAGCAATCCGACACGGTGGTGCAGGCAAATCGGGACTAACCAATGCAGGCCTCGATGCATTGGCGACATTTTAGAGGATAAGGCTCAGGTTGGCGGTCGCGGTCTTGCCTGTGCTCGAAAACCCCACCGATGACTAAGCGTGTAGAAAGCATATGGTTTCCCTGTTTGGACGAGGGTTCGACTCCCTCTAGCTCCACTTTTAACGGTGTGATTTCACACCGAAACAATAAGAAAGGCATTGATAATCTGATAGATTGTTGATGTCTTTCTTTGTTTCTGCACCCATCATCCAGGCTTGAGCTTTTATCAACGAACGCAGCCAAGATTCGCCGAAGGCAATGTTTTGCCGCAATAAAATACAAAAATTGTCCTTTATTTACGCACATGTACATAAATGCTTTGAGATATTGTATTTTTTGACTACATTTGCGCAAAACTATACAAAACAAACACAAATCAAAGAACATTATGAACAACATATACTTGAAGAAAGTCCCCATACAGGGATTCGCAACAATACAATCGTCACTGCAGCAGTTTGTGCAGCGTGTATACCAGATGCAGCACACATCAATCTTCTTCTGCCTCAGCGGCGAAGCACTCTTCACCATCAACGGACAGAAGTACCGCTTCACACCCGGGCAGATAATCATCACCCCGACAGGTTCGAACATACTGCTGCTCGATATCACGAGCGACTTCTCATCGCGTCTGCTGGGTGTGTCGAAACACATTTGGCTTGCTGCACGCAGCTCAATGAGCCCCGAGACAATACAGGCCATGGAGTGCCGCACACACCAGGGCGGCAACAACGACCTTGAGAAAGAGTTCCTTAACAACATATTCCGCCAGATAGACATCCTTGATATCGAGGCCGGCAACAATGCCGAGAGCATGGACTACTGCCGCCAGAACGTTACGCTTGCCGTCAATTCGCTGCTGCTATACATACAACACATAAGCAAGACCAACAGCACACTGGCAAAAGAACACATTGGTGAAAACAAGGACAAGCACTTCTATGAGTTCAGGGTATTGCTAACAAACCACTTCCGCGAGGACAGGTCAGTGCAGTTCTATGCCGACAGGATGCGCATATCAACCCGCCACCTCAACTCGGTGTGCCAGCGCGCAAGCGGACAGAACGCGAAGGAGATAATAGACCACTTTACAATCATTGAGTTGGAGGTGAACCTCATATACACACACAAGACATTCCAGGAACTTGTGAACGAGTTCCACTTCCCCGACCAGAGCTACCTCAACCGCTACTTCAAGCGCCACACGGGCTACTCGCTCTCCGAGTTCCGTTCAAACGGAGTGATGGTTGATTAAAGGTGAAAGGTGCGAGTAAGCGAGCGAAAGCCAAGCTTGCTTGAGCTTTTACAGCGAGCGCGAGCAGGTTCAAGCACACGAAGTGTGGTTAAAGCGGAAAGCGGAAAGCTCGTGCAAACGAGTGGGCGGAAATTCATTTACGCACGCAACGAGTGCAGCCGAGGTTCAAGCACACATTGATACAAAAAGTAATGACGAGCGATGCTCGTCATTACTTTTTGTATCAATGTAAAACATTCCGTTTGTGTGGCGTTATCAAAGCCTACTGATTTCCGTTATTCTTACGCTTCTACCTTAAAAGGTGGCGCATATCCTCCGCGTTCGGGCAGACGTATCTCGCCGAACTGCGCCTCGTACCTCATGAGGTTATCCTGGAGAGCAAGCGCCAGACGCTTTGCATGCTCGGGGGTCATCACAATGCGTGACTTCACCTTTGCCTTGTTAACACCGGGCATCATGCGCACAAAGTCAAGAACAAACTCCGATGTAGAGTGCGCAATGATTGCGAGGTTGGCATATGTACCCTCGGCAATCTCCTCTTTCAGTTCAATCTGCAACTGATTTACCTTGATTTTCATTAGAAACTGTTTAAATTTATAAAAAACAGGTAATAATATAGACCCCAAATGTCATCCTGAGCGCAGTCGAAGGATCTCTACAGCAGCAAACGAGATGTCTCCACTACGGTCGACATGACATCTACGCGTTTTTTCAGTATATATGGGTAAACTGCTATATTATTACTAAAATTTATTCTATTGTCTGACGGTGAAACGAAACCAAGTTAATATCGAATATCAGCGTTGAGTAGCCCGGTATGCCGGTTCTACCCTCCGCTCCATAGCCAAGCTGATAGGGGATATACACCTCCCACACATCACCATCGGTCATCTGCTGCACGGCTGTCGAGAAACCATTTACAGTACCCGACAAGAGCATTGTCACCGGCACGTTGAATGTGGGATCGAGTTCGCCCTTGTAGCTGCTGTCAAAGAGATAACCGTCGGGGTATGTTGCCGACGGCATGAGACGGCCGCTGTAGTTCACTACCACGCTGTCGGTAAAGAGAGGATGGGTTGTACCGCTACCCTCTTTAATGACACGGCAATATACATAGTCGCCATTGCCCCACTGCTTGGTGCTGTCAAGTTCCTGAAAAAGGATTACCTTCCAGTCGCCATATGTGTTGGCACGTGCTACGGTGGCAATAGAGTCTATGAACTGCGTGTTGCGCTGCTGCCAGTTGTCGAACTCGCCGGCCTCGCTACTCTCGTCGCACGATGTCAGTCCAATGAGGACCGACACCATGAGCGAGAATAATATCCTATAACTTTTCATCATCTGTTATTATGACAATTTCTTCAACAAAGAAGTGATGCTCAGATTATCCTGAATAATGTTACGCAAATCGGCAATAGCCACACGGCGCTGCTCCATTGTATCGCGCTCACGGAGTGTCACCATGCCGTCCTCCAGTGTCTGGTGGTCAACAGTGACACAGTATGGAGTACCGATTGCGTCCATACGACGGTAACGCTTGCCGATAGAATCCTTCTCCTCGTAATAACAATTGAAGTTGAACTTGAGTTCGTTCATGATCTCGCGAGCCTTCTCGGGCAGACCGTCCTTCTTCACCAAAGGCAACACCGCCAACTTCACCGGCGCAAGAGCTGCAGGCAAGCGCAGAACAACACGTGTCTCGCCATTCTCGAGTTTCTCCTCGCAGTACGATGCACACATCACGCTAAGGAACATACGGTCAACACCGATTGATGTCTCGATAACGTATGGAACATAGCTCTCGTTTGTCTCGGGATCGAAGTACTTGATGTTCTTGCCCGAGAACTTCTCGTGCTGGCTAAGGTCGAAGTTTGTACGTGAGTGGATACCCTCGACCTCCTTGAAACCGAATGGCATGCGGAACTCGATATCTGTTGCAGCGTTTGCATAGTGTGCAAGTTTCTCGTGATCGTGGTAGCGGTAAGCATCGTCGCCGAAGCCAAGAGCCTTGTGCCATGCAAGACGTGTCTCTTTCCACTTGTTGAACCACTCGAGCTCGCTGCCCGGGCGTACGAAGAACTGCATCTCCA
>JAZRGF010000102.1:0-6335 GCA_045644005.1 Bacteroidaceae bacterium
TATGTTTATGCACTGTGGCAAGTGGGCATTGATAGGTAGCCCGTTGTTGTAATCGGATATCATAAGCTTTACCGTTTCCACAGCTTTCGCCACGGCACATATCATAGCGATGACAGCTACTATTGCCAGACTGCGGAACCCTGGTCTTTCGTCCTTTGCGCTTTTCATCTCCTCCTCTTTCTCCAATTCGCGGTTGGCCTCTTCAAACTCCTTGCTATATCGGCTTCTTTCAATAATCTTCTGGAACAGGATAAGGCCTCCTGTGTAGGCGAATCCCATAGAGAGGTATAACAGTACTGCAGGCCAATGGGTCTTTATACGTAGGCAAATGACTATAGCAAAAAGAACTACAGCCCAAATTGCTGCAAAGGCATTGATAATCCTTGTAATCTTCTTTGTTGATGGTTTCTTCTCGTTCATGGTTTCCATTATATTTGATGGTTGTGTAATGTTTGCTGTAGGGGCAGGGGACTACCCGCCCTTTTACCGATATGCTCAGATGGTGAGGTTGTTCTCCTCGCTCACTTTTACCGCAATGTTATATATGATTGCGAAGACAACAAGCAATGCGGTGAAGAGCCATGTGTCGCTGTTGATGACGAATGAACCTGTGTTTCCGTCGAAAAGCAACGAGGTCGATACATTGTCACTGCAGTTCTCGCCAATGAAATAGCAGGCGGCTATGGCATACATTATTTTTGTGTTGACACTTGGGAAAAGCACTCCGTTCTTTATTGCCCCAAGCTGCTTGGCAAGGAATACCATGATGAGCGCGTAGAATGATGTCTTGAACAACAGGCGCCCAATGAATATTACCATTTGCATGGGGTACAGGTCTTCGTGCCACCGGATGCAACCCTCGCCACTCTGCGTGCCGATGAAATAGCTCTGTGCGATTATCCATACGATGCTTGCTGCGCACAGCAATGATGCGAAGATTGTCACTCCCACCATTTTCTTGTAACTCTTTGTTTTCATAAATCAATAGGTCTTTAGGTGTTAATTAAAATTGCCGGCAGTGCAAATGTAATACTGTTTTATTGAAAAACAATAAATATTTAAAGAAAAACGATGTGTTTAATATTGTTTAACAATAAAGGCGGGTGATTTGGCGAACTCCCACCGGTTCTTCTCAAGGGGGGTAAAACCGTTGATAACTTTCTCTCTTTTCGTTGTGGGGTGTTGGAGAATAGCTATACATTTGAGATTGGCCTCCAATATATACTGCACTTGCAGTGAAAAATAATCAAGTAAACTTGTTATTTCTCGCTCGTTTGTAACTACATTTGCGTATAGTCATCAATCGTATATAAAATTATGGCATCGTCAGCATATTCATATATATTGTCCATATTCCGTAATTCGCACTCTTTTTCGCTTGAAATGTTGGATGTTGAGCAGGTGTGTCTGCTTCTTCATACCCTTGAGAAAAGTGAATTGAAGAAGTTGAAGAAGGAACTTGACAATGAAACGTGGCAATTCATTTCAATGGTAGACAAGGAGTACCTTATTAATTATATTGAAAATATGGTGCCTGCTCCCGCGCGGCAGCGGCCACAACGCAACGAAAGCATTGGCAAGTTGTTGAAACTCTTCTGTGACAAGAAAAGCGGTAGGGTGCAGGAGGCGAGGACGAAGCTCAAGCAACGCTACGCGCATCAGGCTACAGCTGTGCAGCGCAAGATTATCGACGCTTTCCTCGATGGTACAAAGGGTGACCGTCATTGGGCGTTAGGCCTGTTGATGAAGAATTGGGACATGCGTTTCGAAGAGAAGATTGATACGTTGTGGAACGCATATAACGAGGAGTTTTGCCGTTGCTTGATTGTAAGATATTTCAGCGAGGAGTATCTGTTGCATCACGAGGATGTGTGGAAGAGCAGGGCAACCTACGCCGAGGATGATTGCTTTGGCGAGGTGGTGGATGCTTGCTCCCATAGTGAATACATGATGCAACTGGAGATGGTAGGGGAGGACTATGCTATGTATGCCGATTTCAAGGCCTATAAGAATATTTGTATGCGCCTGGCAAACACACCGGGGTTCGTTGTTGACAGGAACCGCCTTTTTGAGGGCGACTACTATGAGGTTATGGCTATGACCGGCGGAACGGGAGATGGTGCGGAGATGCATGATTATGTCTTTGGCCTTGTAAAAAGGCAGCTCGAGGGGCCCGAAACGATTTTTGTTTTTTCATATCCCGGGAGTGATGATGATTGGTCAAGGGGAAGGAAAGACTATTCTGTTGCAACTGTGTGCGACTTGAACCATTTGTTCCATTATATGTCATTGCTGAAGTTGGACAAGGAGCTTATATATTTTTTCAACTGGGACAGGAGTGTGTGCGAAAAGTTCGCTTGGCGCGTCGATGGTTGTAGGCTTGGGCACAGAGCGGTGCATGATATCTATATGAAAGTGTTGATGGAATCATTGCCGGTGTCAAAGATGGAGGTTTGTGATACCCTGCAAGAGTATGATGCTGAAAACTATACTCCCACAGCCTCGGCACTTTCACCCGAAGAGAAGAGTGTCAAACTTGAGACATTATGCCAAAAGAATCCCAACCTGGCAGCAATGGTTGAGAAACTGGGTCTGGAGTAGTGAGTGCGAGGCTCTTCGTGATTCAGATATTTTTACTATCTTCGCATAAATTTAAACAGTTACGAAAATAATACTACAATGACAGACATTCCAAAATGCCCCAAGTGTAACAGTGAATACACATATTTCGATGGTATGCTCTATGTGTGCCCCGATTGTGCTCATGAGTTCAGTGCAGAAGACACAGCCGAAGAGACCCCCGATGTTGCACGTGACAGCAATGGTGCCGAACTGTTAGACGGCGATGCTGTGACAGTAATCAAAGACCTTAAGGTTAAGGGCTCGTCAATGGTAATAAAGCGTGGAACAAAGGTGAAGAGCATCCGCCTCACCGAAAACCCCGAGGAGGTTGACTGCAAGATTGACGGCAGCAGCATTGTCCTGAAGACCTGTTTCCTCAAGAAGTGACTCTTTGCAATAATTGGCTAAACGACAAAACGGTGGAGAGGAATATCGACTCATTGATTGAAAAGGTAAAGCAGTTTTCAAACGAGGGCTGGTCGCTTGGCGTGTGCCATGGCATCTCGCATTGGGAGCGGGTGGAGCGCAACGGCCTGCTGTTGGCTACCGACGAGGTTAACAGGACTGTTGTTCGCCTCTTTGCCTACTTGCACGACAAGTGGCGCGTCGATAACCGGGAGGATCTTGAGCATGGCAAACGAGCTGCCGAGAGCCTGCCTGCACTGCGTGGAACCTTGCTTGCATGGCTCACCGATGAGGAGTTTGAACAGCTTCGCAAGGCTTGTGAACTGCACACCGTGTGCCACAGAACGGGCAACCCCACGATTGATGCCTGTTTCGATGCCGACAGACTGGACCTTATGCGTGTTGGCATAACCCCCGACCCTGAAAAGATGGCCACAGAGCGTGGCAAATTCTATGCTGCGAACATGAAGCAGTTCTATGCAGACACCGGTACAAATGAGGAGTACTACTTGTTTGATGAGGAGTAATATTAATCACTAAACTTACATTCAAAACAAATTAACAGGACAACTGGTCAATATAAGTTGATTGGTCGTCCTGTTTTTTTGTACTTCGGTGTTAAAGTAAACTAAATATAACACACTCGTCTTGACAAGCTATTGACAACGGCTGTTTGAGGTTGTATATTTGTGATATAAAAAAGTGGCAATTCAGCAACCTTGTCGCGGGAATCATACAGTAATTTTGCGGTAACATTAACCTTAAAATTTAGGTAATAATATAGCAGTTGACCCCGGCGACCCCTGTCATACTGAGCAAAGCGAAGTATCTCTGTTCTGCGTGGTTATGAGATCCTTCACATCCGTCCAGGATGACAAATTCGCGAATAATGTCAACATTGGGTCAACTTCTATATTATTGCTAAAATTTATTTGTATGAGAAGACCAAGTATTTTTGAAATTGCCACAGCTTTTGAAGATGGTAGGAATGGCGAAATAAAACAAAAGGAGAAAGGACTTTATGAAACTTTTCAAGAAGACCTATCCGAGGATGAAAAGAGTTTTGTAATTAGACGTCCATTGGTTGCAGACATGTTTAATAGAAACTCAAAAAAAGCAAAAAGAATTGGAAGAGAATTAGGGGGTACGGATAGTGGATACGGCGATGCCGTAAGGCATTGCTATTGGTGTGCTTTAAACCAGGTATCCGTTGGTTATAAATCTCCTCTTGCAAAGGAATTCGGTGATGCACACGAAAGTAAGCCCGACAATGACATAAACGCAAAAGCGATGGATCTACATAACAATTCCATCGGATACCATTTAGGCAACCAAGCAATAATCAACGGATGGAGCGAAGAAGAACTTTTGAACCAAGTAATAGATGCAGCAAACAATGGGAGACTTAAAATTCTTAAATAAGATTGCAGTGCTTACAGTAAGCGTGTTTTTATTTATAGGTTGTCATCCTAGAGAACCAAGAGAACCTAGACTTGAACTGCAACTTAAGAAACAGAATGTTGGAGAAGTTTTTTCTTTTGCAGACTACTGCGAAGAGGAATATGACAGTATTTATTTAATACACCCTTATGATGACGAGAATGTTATATGGTCATTACCATACAATATGTCAAAAAGGCTAAGAGAAAAATGTTGTTACACTTTAAATGATACTTTTGTTAGAATTCTTTTTATAGACAATGACACGGTAAAGGCATATACTCAAATTGGCAATTGGAGTGCATACTTTTCCACATTAGAAGTTATTGGTTCTGGACCAAGATACTCATTTGAACAAAAATTCATTTTAGACGAGAAAAGGTACGTTCATATAAGTAAAGCAAGGAATTAATAAATATAGGTTTCAAATAATAAATATATGGGTAGAACTTTAATAGCCGGCACGTCGCTTTACATCTTTGTTCTTATTTTATTTTCTTGTAGTGACAAGAAAGTAGAAATAACCTCAACGTGCTGCTCATCAGAGGTTGTTACTTTATACGGAACTAGTTTCTTGAAAGGCAAGGTGTCTTCAATCGTCTATGATGATGAACAAGGGTATGACTCAACTTTGTTTGTATATAATGCAGAACAACACCTTGTGAAAATTGTTTTTTACTCAAACGGAAAAGAAGATGGTTACTGTGAATATGACAATAATGGCCCTAATAGAATAGATCTGCATTACTGCGACAGTAACCAAAAGGAGTTATCTTATAGTATTGTTGAATTCGATGACAATAAGAATATAACTCTGTGCAGGGATTATGGATATATATATCCTGATACAACCGAAATGGTCCTATTATACATGATACAGAGTTCTTATAACGAGAACAATCGACTAAGTGATGCCTTTGAATACCATTGCGATGGAATACCTCCATACAAATATTATTACAATTACAATGACGATGGAACGGAATTTGAGGAGTGTCGTTTGGCGGTAACCGGTGATATTTACACAATTACAAAAAGAAGAAGGGATAAAATTGGAAATGTGGTTGAAGAAAGTGAGAGCTTGCCACATGATACTAGCGACTGGACAAGTATAAAAATAGAATACAATTACGACGATAAAGGCAATTGGATAGAGCGCAGGATTGTGGATGAGGATCCGGAAAGTTACCGTAACAGATACTCAAAAAGAAGAATATACTACATGGATGAATAGTATTTCTCATCTTTTACAGTCAAGTCTGTTTCTCTATAATATTTTGAATATAGTAACTTTGATTTAACAAAAAATAAGTAACATTTTTCTTTGAAAATGTGAAAGGTTGTTATCTTCGCAAGGTAGATAAATTGTATAAATCTTAACGCGTATGAAATTGTTCAATACTTTGGCTTGCGGCTTGTCGTTGGTGGCAGCCGTGGCATGTGGCGGTGGTGATGCTGCATGCAAGAAAGAGTGTAATGGTGGTGGCGAGTGTGCCACAGAGTGTACAAAAAAAGAGTGTATGGAAAAGAGTGAATGCAAAAGCGCTGCGGTGATTGATAATATGATGTCGCGCCGCAGTATAAGGAACTACAAGCAGCAGGCTGTGCCTCGCGAGGTGTTGAACCGGATTATGGAGTGTGGTATCAATGCTCCTAACGGACAGAACAAGCAGTCGTGGGAGGTGCGCGTGGTGGAGAATCCCGAGTTGCAGAATGAGATTAAGGCGCTGATGGCAACCGTTGGTGGCGAGCGTGCTGCGGGTTGTTTCTACAATGCTCCTGTGTGGGTGTTCATTGCTCGTGACAAGGGTTACGATTTTTCGGCATACGACTGTGGCTTGTTGGCCGAGAATATGATGCTCTCGGCA
>JAZRGF010000103.1:0-3375 GCA_045644005.1 Bacteroidaceae bacterium
AGGGACGAGCGTTACAAGATTGTGGACGGCAACGGCGACCTCTTCTCAATCATAAAACTGGTGTCGAACAACGCCGGCGATGACTTGCGTGCCTATTCGTTCGACTTCGGCTTGTGCGAGAGCCGTGTGAAACAGGTCGACGGCGAGGTGTGGGTCTATGTGCAGCGCAACGCCATGCGTGCCACCATCCGCCGCGATGGTTACAAGACCGTAAAATATGAACTCAACACCACCGTACAGTCCGGCAAAGTCTACGAAATGGTGCTCACCGCCGAGGCGCTCCCCGTGTACCGCGAGATTCTGCAGTTCAACATCAAACCGCAGGGCGTAAAGGCTACCGTCATGTACAAGAGCACCGCCCCCGGTGCGCAGTTGCAACTCTTTGGAATAACAGACGATGAGGGCTCTGTGGCTAAAAACCTTGAGCTTGGCACATATATCTATGAAATTTACGCCGACGGCTACCGCAAGAGCGAGGGCCGCATTGAACTCAAGGAGAAGAACAGGATACACGAGGAGAGTGTGACCCTGCGCCCCGACTCGTTGGCGCAGGCATCCCGCCCGGGTGAAAAATCCCGCGAAGTGCAGTTCCGTGTCGCGCCGGCCGAAGCAAAGGCTGTCGTCATGTACAAGAGCACAGCCCCCGGTGCACAGCTACAGTTCTTTGGAATGACCGATGACAAAGGAACGGCAGCAAGGAACCTTGAGTCAGGTACGTACGTATATGAGGTCCACAGCGACAGCTACCAGAAGAGCGAGGGTCGCATTGAACTCAAGGATGTCAATGAAACACACATTGAGAATGTAACCCTGCGCCCCAATTTCTCTACAGTTACCCTTGAGGCCGGCGAGGGTGTGTCCATATATATCAACGACGAAAGGGTGGGCACCGGCTCATGGAGCGGCATTCTCAATGCCGGCACCTATATCGTAGAGTGCCGAAAGGATAAACACAAGAGCGTGAGCGAGAACATTGCTGTTGCCGATGGCGGCGAGCAGACAATACGTCTCAAGTCACCGGTACCCATTGTCGGTTCGCTCTCCCTGATATCACGCCCCAAAGGCGCCACCATAGCTGTCGACGGCAAAGAGTATGGCCTGACACCGCTTGTCATTGACAGCCTGCTTGTAGGCGAGCACACCGTGGCAGTCTCAAAACCCAACTACAGGAGCGAGACCTTTACCGTTGAGATTACCGAGGACAACCTGATAGAGAAAATGATTTCGCTCAGCAATGTCGCACAGATGACAATCGCCTCGCAACCGCTTGGGGCGGCGCTCTTCATCAATGGCAAGCGCGTGGGCTCTACACCCTACAGCGCCGAATTCACCTCGGGCGACTACAGTCTGCGCATTACCCAAAAAGGTTATGCCGATTTTGAAAGCCGTGTCCATTTCGACAGCTCCAACCCCAATCTCAGCTACACGCTCAAGCGGCAGTATCAGAAAAAGAATGCCGGATATGTAGAAGCTGTGGGGGTGGCTGGCAAATTTATGGGAGTGGGTGCAGATGTTGGCTGCTATATCCATAATTTCAATATTCAGGCTCACTACACATTCAGCCTTACAACGCCCACCATATACCTCAATCATTCCGATGGTAGAGACCCCGACAGCGACGACGTCTCGGCACTTGCATTCGGTGCAAGGCTGGGTTATGGTATAATATTGGGCTCACGTTACCGCATCACACCGCAGTTGGGTGTCGGCGTGCTGAATGTGATAAGCGAGAGGCTCCGGGCAAACGCCTTGACGGCATCGGCGGCAGTGCGTTGCGAGTGTGCCTTGGCAAAATGCCTTGGCGTAAGCCTTACTCCCGAATATGGCTTTGCCGTGAACAAGAAACCGGTGTTCGAGAAACTTTCGGCAACATCTTCGGTTGTGAAAGGCTGGGGCACCGGCTTTAACGCACGTGTGGGTGTGTATTTGTATTTTTAACTTGCATTGACGAAAAAATATGAAAAGCATAAGACATCTGTTATACATACTGTTAGTGACGATATTGGCTGTGTCATGTGTCGAGGAGCGTATGCCTGCCGGTGTGCAACCAGCCGATGTTCCCTGCGTGCTCAAGCCCGACAGGAGCGAAATCCCATTCAGCGCACAGGGCGAATCAAAGCAACTTGTCATAAAATCGCAGAACGTGTCATGGGAACTTACCGGCGCCCCCGAGTGGCTCACGCTCTCGCAGAAGAGCGGCACGGGCGATGCAACGGTTACAATGACCGCAGCCGAGAACAAGGATGTCGACAACAGCCGCGTGGCAGTGCTGCAGCTGAAGTCCACAACCGCGAAATATGAGTTCAGCAAGAGTGTGACCGTCACCCAGAGCGCCGCAAGCATCTATCTGACAACAAGCGAGACATCGCTCACCCTGGCTCCCCAGGCAGTGCAGAAGAACATCACCATAAGCTCCAACGTGGAGTGGGAGGCCGTTAGCAGCGCAGAGTGGCTCGCACTCACCAAAACCAATGCCACGACCCTCTCGCTCAATGCAAGCGAGAACGCTACCGCCGGCACACGCACGGCAACCGTCACATTGCGCCGCGTGGGCACTACCCGGGCGCTTGCTACCATAAGCGTGGTACAGAGCGAAGGCGGCATTACCGGCAACGCCGAAAAAGTTACCTTTGATGTCGATGGCGGCACAAAAAGCATTGACATAGAAGCCGACGTGACTTGGAATGCAAGCTCCTCGGTGACATCATGGCTTACTGTTAATCCCACAAGTGGTGTTGGCGGCAAGGTAGAGCTTAAGATATCAGCGCTTGCCAACAGGTCGGCCACTGCACGTAGCGGTTTTGTCTATGTGAAAATCGGTTCAGAACAGAAACTGGCAATTCCCGTTTCACAGGAGGGTGTATCGTTGAACGTTAATGGTTCGCTCAAGAATTTTGCAGCCGATGGTGGCTCCAAGCAAACGCTCACTGTGAATTCCAATATTGCCTGGGCTCTCCTCTCATGCCCCGAGTGGCTCGCCGTCACTCCCGCGCAGGGTAATAAGGGTAGTACGGAGATTACCCTGCAGGCAAGCGAGAACAAATCCTTGAATTCTCGCAGTGCAACATTGCGCATAGGAATTGAGGGACTTAGAATATATAAGAATATTACGGTTACTCAAAACGGAGTAGTTACCGAATTGGGCGACCGCAGCCTTGAATTCGGTTGGGAATCATCACAGAAGGAGCTGGTAATCACAGTTCCCGACAGTTGGAGTGCCGCAGTTTCCGACGACTGGTTCTCACTATCGCAAAGCAGTGGCGTTGGTGGCGAGACCATTGTTGTAACAGCAAAGACCAACGATGGCGAGGAAGGACGCACAGGTACAATAACAATTGCCTCGGAGGGACGCTCGCTAAAGATAACGGTCGTCCA
>JAZRGF010000104.1:0-7677 GCA_045644005.1 Bacteroidaceae bacterium
TGACTGGATAATCACATTCTCGCCAAGCGCGTTCTTGCGTTTTGTGAGTGTAGACATACCCACAGCAATGATTGCAATGGGAATTGCAGCCTCGAATACCTGACCTACTTTAAGGCCAAGATAGGCCGATGCCGCAGAGAATAGCACCGCCATGAGTACACCCCAAGTCACCGACCAGGCATTCACCTCGGGATACTTCTTGTCGGGCGACATCAGAGGCTTGTACTCCTCGCCCTCATTCAATGGACGGAACGCATTCTCGGGCAATCCCGTCTGTTTTTCATTTTCCTGTTTCATTTTCTGTTTTTATATTTTTTATGGTCTTTTTCAAAACATTGCGCTAATATAGTGAAAATTTATCAAACTGAAACAATGCAACAAAAAGAGGCAAAGATTTCTCCTTGCCTCCTCTTGCAAATTCATATTAATATTTACCACAAATTACCCCACTGTCCACGGCTTTCGCCCGCAAGGTCGGGGGTATTGCCACCTACCGGTTTGTTGCCGACATTGGCACCTCCCATCTCGGCCGATGTTGTGGTCATTATGGGGGCTGTCTCAAGTTGAACAGCAAATGCTGATGGATTTTTATATCCCTTTTTCATATATCAATTTTTTTTGGACAGAAGAACAAAAGTACATAAGGCCGCAGTTTTTATAGGCAATAATGTCAAATCTTCGCATTTTGTCATACTGAACGGAGCACAGCGAAGTGAAGTATCTCTATCACTCACGAATAAATAGATTCTTCGCGTTGCTCAGAATGACAAAATCACGTTTTTACTACATAGAATATACTTTACTCTTTTGTTCTTATGTCTTATATTATTAATTACTTAATCAAAACCTTTTTACCGTCAATTATATAAATGCCGCTTGTTGGGTTCTCAACCACACGACCCTGCAAGTCGTAAATAGCTTGCACCTCTCCGCTCTCACCTTTCAGTTTTCCGTTTTCCCCTTTCAGCTCATCAACGTCTGTTGTCTCGCCCTCATCGAAGCGGATGCTTACAGATTTCTGCGCTGTCGCGGGCAACCACGCTGTCGGAATCTGCAAATAAGCCTTGCCGGCGCTGAATGTGGTATTGTCTTCAAACGGATAGAACATTGGCGCTTCATCAAGTTCTGCAACAGTGAACTTATAGTTGCTCATTTCGTCCTCTGTGCTGTTTACGGTTGTCTGCTCCAAAGTGCCCACAAGCATGTTGAGTGAATAGTCGTTAGAATACTCAATTATAGGAACAACGTACTCACCCGGTTCACCTTTCAAGAACAGACCAACGCCTGCCTCAGCAGTCTGCAATCTTGTCAAAGTAACAACCTGAGTCGCCTTGTTATAACCGGTTGCAGCATAAGCCTTCAAGCCTTCAATCTCGCTGAAATCAAGAGCAAAAGGCGAGCAATAAGTCGCACAGCCGTACTGGTTGATGGTGATAGTTATTTCCGAAGGATCAAGCTCTACAATGTTTGCGAACTCATTCCAACCCTCTGTTGCAGCGTATGTTTCTTTTGCTCCGTAGGGGACATATAGTGTGCAGGTTGTTTTGTCTAATACATTTGAATTAATTGAAAACAAATCCTCAGCAGGAATTAGAGAGGTAATGCTTGTAAGGCCGGTGCAACCACGGAACGCATTATCTCCAATCCTTGTAACGCTGGCAGGGATTTCAATGCTTGTAAGTCTGTAGCAACTTTCGAACGCATAAGCACCAATGCTTGTAACGCTGGCAGGGATTTCAATGCTTGTAAGGCTTCTGCAGTTATAGAACGCATAAGTACCAATGCTTGTAACGCTATTAGGGATTACAACGCTTTTAAGCCCGGTGCAATAATAGAACACAGAACTTCCAATGCTTGTGACGCTGTTACCGATTACAACGTTGGTAAGACTATCGCAATCTCTGAACGCATAAGTACCAATGCGTGTAACGCTGTTAGGGATTACAAGTTCACCCGTCAGGTCGGAGCAACCACGGAACGCCTCGTATCCAATGCTTGTAACGCTGTTAGGGATTTCAATGCTGGTAAGGCCGGTGCAATCACGGAACGCCCAATCTCCAATGGTTGTGACGCTGTTACCGATTACAACGCTGGTAAGTCTATCGCAATCTCTGAACGCTGAACGTCCAATGCTTGTAACACTATTAGGGATTACAACGCTTGTAAGCCCGGAGCAATAAGCGAACGCATAATCTGGAATATTTTTTACTTTTTCTCCTATTGTCACTTTTGACAATGCTGTACAATCGCTAAACACAGGATAAAAATCACTACCCATATATGTACAATTCTCAGCATTAAATTCAACGCTTGTAAGTCCGGTGCAATAAGCGAACGCTTTATCTCCAATGCTTGTAACGCTATTAGGGATTACAACGCTTTTAAGCCCGGTGCAATCATTGAACGCGTCATTTCCAATGCTTATTACGCTGTTAGGGATTACAATACTTTTAAGGACGTCGCAATTATTGAACGCATAATTTCCAATGCTTGTTACGCTATTTGGGATTACAACGCTTTTAAGCCCGGAGCAATCATTGAACGCATAATCTCCAATACTTGTTAAGCTGTTGGGGATTTCAATGCTTGTAAGGCCTTTGCAACTAGAGAACGCTGCATATCCAATGCTTGTTACGCTATTTGGGATTTCAATGCTTGTAAGACCTGAGCAGAAAAAGGCAAATTCTCCAATAGCTGTAACATTGTTGGGAATATCAATACTTGTAAGGCCGGAGCAATTATAGAACGCATAATCTCCAATAAATGTAACGCTGTAAACAACATCATTTGTACCAATAGCAGTGTTCAAAGTTATGTTATAGATTTTACCTTCGTCATCGCCATTGTCAACAGACCCGTCTTTGGAATATTTTACAACCAAAGTATGTGTTCCTGCTATGTCAAATGTCTTTTCGTAACTGCTGGAATCGGTTCCACTCTTCTTGACGATTTCTGTTCCGTCAAGGGTAATAGTCAGCCAATCGCAATTACTCTCACTACTCACCGACCAATCAAATTTAAGAATCTGACCAGCCTCCACATTAAGGGTGTAGCTTGTTTGCGATGTTGTGCCACCATTGCCTTTGTTGGTAGATGTCCAGGCATCAAAAGTTCCAAGAACAGTAGTGATAAATTCAGATTTAGTCACAGTTTCCGGTATTACCACACTGCCTGTGTATTCATTTGAATACTCGCTATTTGAACTACCTTTGTAAGTTACCTCGACGGTTTTGTCCTCTTCAGACAGGACATTGTAATAAATACCATCGACCTCAAAGTCATGGGCAAATGCCACTGTTGTGCACAGCAACAGCAGTGCCGTGAACAGTTGTTTTAAATAATTTTGTTTCATAAAACTATAAATTAAGGTTAATAAAATCCGCAATTTACAGTCTTACGCTTTTTTAATGCAGATGCTTTTGAATTCTATCTCCTTCCCTTTTGAGTACTTCCTCTACTGAAAGAGGAGGAGTTTTGGGTGGTGTGCAGCGGTGCAATAAAAAAAGACGTGAGACTTGTGCCTTACGTCCATGAACTGAGGCATCGCCAAACGCCTTAATGAGATGAACGCAGAAGAAACAATATTCCCACGCCGTGAATATATACGTGGGCAGTGCGCAAAATGCGCACCACCTACATACAAACACAGAATGAGCATTGGTTGCTTCAGTCCCTCATTTAAAATTTTGGCGAATTTCAGTTCGGACTTAAAACAAAATGCTTACTTAAACCAGTGGTTTTCTCTCCACCGGCACTGCAAAGATAGTGCAAACGAGCGAAATAATATCAAGTTTACTTGGATATTTCACAGCGAGTGCAGCCTATTTTCACGTTAGTAAAAATAGTGCAAAAAAGCGAAATAAGGAAATTTCCCAATGTTTTTCAGCAAGTTACATACCGATAATGCAATAATAAACCATATTTTGCTAACAACCAATGCTCAAAAATGAGAATTTTGTTTCTTCGAATAGAAATATAAAGTATCAAGAAATAAGAAGAGGCAAAGATTTCTCCTTGCCTCTTCTTGAAAAATTTAATTGGTGTTTAGAACTCAAACCACGCGAAGAGAGATTTTTCGGGCATACCCTCAACAACACGTCTTCGCTACGCTGCCAAATACCCCTCCGTCCTTCGGACACCTCCCCTAAAACAGGGGAGGAATTAGCTGTCGGCTTAACGACTGAGGGAGAGAGGTTTAAAATTCTTCCATCGTTTGTAACCCCTCCGCCTACGGCACCTCCCCTAAGACAGGGGAGGAATAAGCTGTCGGCTTGCCGACTGAGGGAGAGAAAGTTTTAAATTTCTCCACCGTTTGCAAGCACCCCTCCGCCTCCGGCACCTCCCCTAAAACAGGGGAGGAATTAGCTGTCAGCTTAACGACTGAGGGAGAGAGGTTTAAAATTCTTCCATCGTTTGTAACCCCTCCGCCTACGGCACCTCCCCTAAAACAGGGGAGGAATAAGCTGTCGGTTAAGTTATTGTCCCTCTGTCTTAGGTGGACGAGAAATTACGTGAATAATTTCGGAGGGGGTACTTTTAACCACACTTCGTGCACTTGAATCTACTTCCGCTCGCTGTGCGTGTAAGTAAACTTCCACGCATTAACATTGTTGATTTCTTTATCACTCGCAGTATAACATCAAACAAGTTTGTGTTAAGCTCGCTTAATCAAGAAATTCGCTTACTCGCAGCTTTCACCTTTAACCGCACTGCGTGCGCTTGAACCTGCTTCCGCTCGCTTTGTGTGTAAGCAAGCTTCCACCCGCTCGCTTACTCGCAGCTTTCACCTTTCCGTTTTCAGTTTTCACCTTTCAGCTGCCTATACGTTGTCTTTGGCGAACGCGCAGCTGTTGTCTCGTCAAGGCGGCGCACGGGTGTGCTGTGCGGGGCATTCTTCACAACATCAGGGTGGGTAATGGCTTCGGCGGCAACCTTTTTCATCACTGCAATGAACTCGTCGAGTGTCTCCTTACTCTCAGTCTCCGTCGGTTCAATCATAATGCTCTGATGGAACAGCAACGGGAAGTAGATGGTTGGTGCATGGTAGCCATAGTCGAGCAGACGCTTGGCAATGTCGAGCGTGGTAACACCTGTCGACTTGTCGGCAAGGCCGTCGAATACAAATTCGTGCTTGCACACGCCTTCAATGGGCAAATAGTACTCGTTATTCAACGACTCCTTCACATAGTTGGCATTGAGCACTGCAAGCGGACCCACCATCTTCACATTCTCGCGACCGAGAGTGAGGATATAAGTATATGCACGCAGCAACACGCCAAAGTTACCAAGGAAATTTGATACATATCCGGCCGATTTGTCATCGGTGTCAATGTAGAACTTGCCGTCGGCACTCTTCTTCACCTGTGGGTTGGGCAACAGTGCCTCAAGACCGGCGCGTACGCCGACAGGACCGTCACCGGGGCCACCGCCACCGTGAGGTGTAGAGAATGTCTTGTGCAGGTTAATGTGCATGATGTCGAAGCCCATGTCACCGGGACGGCACTTACCAAGCACGGCGTTGAGGTTGGCTCCATCGTAGTAGAGCAAGCCGCCACACTCGTGTACAAGGCGTGCAATCTCGGGAATCTCAGTCTCAAAGATACCGAGTGTATTTGGGTTTGTCATCATAATACCTGCTACGGTATCATCGAGCAAAGGTTTCAAATCCTCTACATCGACAGTGCCGTTGGCTGTAGATTTCACCTCAACAATCTCAAGGCCACAGACTGCAGCACTGGCAGGGTTGGTACCGTGGGCGCTGTCGGGGACAATGACCTTTGTGCGCTTGGTGTCACCGCGTTGCAGATGGTATGAACGCATAATCATGAGTCCTGTCAACTCGCCATGAGCACCGGCGTATGGATTGAGCGTGAATGCCGCAAGGCCGCTAATCTCGGCAAGCGAAGCTGCAAGGTTGTAATATACCTCCAAAGCGCCCTGCGCAACCTCCACGGGAGCATCGGGGTGCAGGCCGGCAAACGACGGCAATGCACTGATTTCTTCATTGAGGCGGGGATTGTACTTCATTGTACAGCTGCCAAGGGGATAGAAACCTGTATCTACACCGAAATTCTTGTTCGAGAGGTTCGTGTAGTGACGCACCACGTCAAACTCGGTGACTTCGGGAAGCAGGGGCTTGCTCTCGCGCTTTAGATTGCCTGGCAACTGGCAAGGGCAATAGTTCTCCTTGAACACATTCTTTGGAAGGGAATACCCTGTTCTGCCCTCTTTTGAGAGCTCGAAAATCAATTTGTCATAATTGCGTATCATAGTATATCCTCCCTAAATTAGATGTTATTCACTATTTCAACGAACTTGTCCATCTCCTCCTTGGTGCGCTGTTCGGTAACGCACACAAGCAGCATGTCATCGGCAACACGCACACCGCCAAGAATGCCGGCGGCGCAAAGAGCGTCGAGCACCTTTGCAGCTGGAACTGTGGTACGCACGGCAAACTCATTGAAGAACGGTTTGTCAAATGCCAATGAGCATTTGCCGGTAGCCACAAGCTTGTCGGCAAGGTAATGCGCACCGCCATACGAGAGTTCGCAAGCCTCTTTCAAGCCCTTGTAACCCATAACCGACATGTAGATGGTTACATAGAGTGCCATCAATGACTGGTTGGAACAGATATTGCTGTTTGCCTTCTCGCGACGTATATGCTGTTCGCGTGCCTGCAAGGTGAGCACGAATGCACGCTTGCCGTCAACGTCGGTTGTAGCGCCAACGATGCGGCCCGGCAACTTGCGTATATTTGCATTGGTGCAGGCAAGGAAACCGACGTATGGACCGCCATAGCACATTGGAATACCAAGTGACTGAGCATCGCCACAGGCAATGTCGGCACCCCACTCTGCGGGTGACTTGTGCACAGCAAGAGCCGATGGCTTGCAGTTCATTACAAACATGGCCTTCTTTGCATGACACATGTCGGCAACACCCGTGTAATCCTCGACAATGCCATAGAAATTGGGCTGTGCAAGGATAACACCTGCAACATCGTCGCCGGCAAGTTTGCTCTCAAGGTCGGCAAGGTCGGTAACGCCATCCTTTTCGGCAATGGTCTCAATTTGCACACCCTGGTACTTTGCGTATGTCTCCACCACTCTTTTTACACGTGGGTTCATGGTTGCCGAGAGAAGCACCTTGTTGCGTTTCTTGGCAATGGCAACACACATCATCATAGCCTCGGCTGTAGCAGTTGTACCATCGTACATTGAGGCATTGGTAACGTCCATGCCGGTGAGTTCGCAAATCATCGACTGGTACTCGAAGATATATTGCAGCGTACCCTGTGAAATCTCGGGCTGATAGGGGGTGTATGCAGTAAGGAATTCGCCGCGTGAAAGAATAGGTGCTATCACCGATGGCGAATAGTGGTCCTCGACACCGGCACCGGCAAAGCAGGAGAGCTTTGCATTCTTGCTGCCCAGTGTCTCAAAAAACCGTCGAATCTCCACCTCGGACATAGCCTCGGGGAGCGCGAATTCGCGGTCAAAGAGCAGTTGCTGCGGGATTTCGCCATAGAGGTCGTCCATGGACTCAAGGCCGGCAACCTCAAGCATCTGCTCAATATCCTGTTGGGTATGAGGAAAATATTTCATAATGTAAAAGGATTAGCTCCCCAGTGGTATGTCATATCGAACGTATGTGAGATATCTCATCATATGCGATTAA
>JAZRGF010000105.1:0-10871 GCA_045644005.1 Bacteroidaceae bacterium
GTAAAAAAGAGGTAACAGTTCCCGGCAATTTTTGCAATATATGTGGAACAAGACTCGTTGAGACACCAGCGCCAAATGACATCAGCCTTAAAATAAGCGACGATGCAGCCATTATGGGCGGAATTAATGTCAACCGAAGCGAGATGCACAACAACACCAGTTACGACAACCGCACCATAAACACCAGCAATGTAACAAACAATATCGTAGAACGTCAGAAGACTGAGGCAGAACTACGCAATGAACGCATACAGATGTTTCTGGAGTGTTGCCGTCGCGTGCTTAGCAATGGACTGCTAACCACCGAGGGTAAACTGCAGCTGAACACCGAGCGTATACGCCTTGGAATTGAGGAGCATGAGGCTGAGCGACTTATCGAGATGACACGTATGTCATCGGGTGGACGTATGACAACACTCGGTCCACGCGATGCAACGACTTTGAAAAACATAGAGCGTTACATCGACAGTAACACACCCACAGTGCTTAACGGCCAGTTGCCACGCCTTGCAGCACTTGCACGCAGCTACAAAGTCGAAGATGTGCTTTACTTCTATTATATGTTGCTTGCTGCGCTCAGGCCCGATGAGATTATACAGGGTTACGAAGCAAGCATTACCGACGAGTATTGGCAAACATACTGGGTGTCAATGGCATATACAAAACACGGAAACGTAGAAAAAGCCGAGGAGGCAATAGTTAAGTTGAGCTATTACCCCGAATACCCCGAAGACAACACCCTATTGCTCTCGGCGGTAAGTGCATACAATGAGTTCGGGGCAGAAATAGCTGCCGACTATATCAATGCAATACTTCCCGACCAATGCTCTCCCCTATTGATGCCCTTCATCAAGGCCCTGTTCCAGGAAATTGTACCAGAACGCCAGAATGATATAAGGATAGATGGACAGGCGTGCCAATTCTACATCGACAATATGGTTCAGTTGGAAAGCCGCGAAGAGAAAGAGGCAAAATTGACAGACGAGGAAGAGAAGCGCAGAACAGAGGAAGAGGCTATACGTAAAGCAGAGGAGGAGAAGCGCAGAACAGAGGAAGAATCCATAAGCAAAGAAATGGACAACATCTTCATAAAGGCTGAATACTATTTTGACAAGGAGGAGTACGCCAAAGCCGTAGAATTGTATACAAAGGCTGCAGAACTGGGCCACCCCGAGGCACAATGGAGTTTGGGTGGTTGTTACTATGATGGAAATGGTGTAGAAGAAGATATCTTTGAGGCTGTAAAATGGTACCGCAAATCGGCTGAACAAGGATTCGCTGATGCACAGTACAGCCTGGGATATTGCTATGAAAATGGCGAAGGTGTAAGAGCAAACATCATCGAAGCCGTTAAATGGTATAAGAAATCGGCTGAACAAGGACACGCAGGAGCACAGTGCAATCTGGGTGTATGCTATGAGAATGGCGAAGGAGTAGGAAAAAACATCGAGGAGGCAGTCAAGTTGTATAAGAAAGCTGCAGAACAAGGAAACGAATTTGCACAATGCAATTTGGGTATTTGCTACGAATATGGCGAAGGTGTAGAGGCCGATGATGCAGAGGCCGTAAAATGGTACTTAAAAGCGGCTGAACAAGGAAACGCACAGGCACAGTGTAACCTTGCTTGCAAATACTATTCGGGCGAAGGTGTAAAACAGAGCTATACCGAAGCCGTAAAATGGTATCGCAAAGCAGCAGAGCAGGATTATGCCGGTGCACAATACCACTTGGGTACTTGCTACGAGGATGGCGAAGGTGTAGAGGAGAACCTTGGCGAAGCCATCAAATGGTACAAGAAAGCCGCTGAGCAGGAACACGAGGATGCCATAGAAAAATTGGAAGAACTGGAGAGCGACAGCGAGGAAGAAGATAACGACAGTAATCCTTTTGAAAAATATATAGATATGATTAAAAGCGGATGTATCCTTCAGGCTGTAAAAGAATATATGGATGATAATAATGTTGGACTTAAAGATGCTAAAGATTTTATAGATAAGTTAAAAGCTATGTTAGGAAAATAAAATCGGGATTTAAGCAACACTGTTTTACCAAACTGTTGCTTTTACACAAAGTTTGATGTATTCGGCAAAATTTTGCCGAATACATCAAATTACTAAGAGGCACTTACACAATATGGTGCACAAACATCAAAAACGAATAATCACAAATAACTACATAAAAGAGTATGTACTGTCCGAATTGTAAGAAAGAATTGAATATTCCCGGTAACTTTTGTACCATTTGTGGAAGCAAACTCATAGAAACGCCCAAGGAGGATGCTGCAAGCATCAATATAAGCGGCGATGCAGCTATAGTAGGTGGAGTAAATGTGTACAGCAACAGCACACACAATACAACAAACGTATATAATGGAACTACGAATGAAACAAATATAAGTAACAACGTCTTGCTTAATGGACAAGGCCAACAAGAGAGCACGCACAGGCCAATCAACGTAAACCAGATATCGGACAATGCACTGACGTTAAGAGACAAGACTACGCTTAAAACAATCGACCGCTATATCAACAGCAATAACACAGCTGTTCTTGGCAGTATGATACAGAGTTTGTCGACACTCTCACGTAATTATAGGATTGATGAGATACAGTACAAATATAATATGCTGCTTGCAGCTCTTTCCCCCGAAGAGCTGATACGTGAATATGAAATGGGAAACGACTCGGAATATTGGCAAACATTCTGGGTTATTCTGGCATATCTGAAATGCGGTAACTATACAAATGCCGAGGATACGATACTCAAGTTGGACAGTTTTGAAGAGTATCCTGAATATAATTCGCTTATATCATCGGCAATTAGCGCATACAGCGTAACGGGAACAGAAGATGCAAAGGGATATATAAGCGAATTAAATCCCGGGCAATGCACTACCCTGCTCACACCTTTCGTCAAAGCAGTAATTCTTAAGATAGACCCAACTCGTGCCCAGAAGCAAGACATAGACAGCTATGAATATAAATTCTATACCAACCTTCTGAATTCCATAGAGAGCCCGGAAGAGAAAGAGGCGAAACGCAAGGCTGAGGAAGAGGCAAGACGCAAGGCCGAGGAAGGGGCAAGACGCAAGGCCGAAGAAGAGGCAAGACGTAAGGCTGAGGAAGAGGCAAGACGCAAAGCTGAAGAAGAGGCAAGACGCAGGGCTGAAGAAGAGGCGAAACGCAAAGCTGAAGAAGATGCAAGACGCAAAGCTGAAGAAGAGGCGAAACGCAAAGCCGAGATTGCACTACAGCAAGTACTGGAGAACGCAAAGAAAGCCAAAGAAGAGGCCGTAAGAAAAGCTGAAGAACATTATTCTATTGCAGGGGATTACTATTTTGGCCGTAACGGAAAAAGACAATCATATAGCGATGCTGTAAAATACTACCTATTGGCAGCAGAGCAAGGAAATGCAAATGCACAAGCCTGCTTAGGGTGTTGCTACGAGACAGGACAGGGAACTGCAAAAAACATAACCGAAGCCGTTAAATGGCATAAAAAAGCGGCGGAACAAGGAGATAGTTTTGCACAATGCAACCTTGGTCAATGCTACTATAATGGCAAGGGTGTAACAAAAGACTATAACGAAGCTGCAAGATGGTACATAAAAGCTGCGGAGCAGGGATTTGCGCGTGCACAATATAATCTGGGACTATGCTACAATGACCGCATAGGTGTAACAAAAGATTACAGCACTGCTGTAAAATGGTACAAGAAAGCTGCAGAACAGGGATATGCACTGGCACAAATCAATTTGGGAAATTGCTACTATAATGGCTACGGTGTAACTAAAGACTATAGCGAGGCTGTAAAGTGGTATAAAAAAGCGGCAGAACAAGGAAATGCGAAAGCACAGCTCAATTTGGGAACAAACTACTATAAAGGCTACGGCGTGACTAAAGACTATAGTGAAGCTGTAAAATGGTATAAAAAAGCTGCGGAACAAGGAAATGCAAGAGCACAATACAATTTGGGTCATTGCTATGAATGTGGTAACGGCATAACAAAAGACTATAGCGAAGCTGTAAAATGGTATAAAAAAGCTGCGGAACAAGGAGACAGTTTTGCACAATGTAATTTGGGAGTATGCTACTATAATGGTAACGGCATAACAAAAGACTATAGTGAGGCTGTAAAATGGCTCCGGAAAGCAGCAGAACAGAGACATCTGGTTGCACTGTGTAATTTGGCCCTATGTTACGAAAAAGGATATGGCGTTGCTAAAAATTATAATGAGGCCCTCACCTTCTACCGCAAAGCTGCAGAAGAAGGAAACGAAGATGCCAAGAAAAGGGTCTCAATAGTAAACTCATTGATAATAGAAGAAAACAACAAACGCAAAGCCGAAGAAGAGTTACGCAAGAAAGTAGAGAAACTTAAAGGTTATGCAAAGAAAGCGGGTTATATTGCAGCAGGCATAATATTGATATGCGCAATAGTTGGCTATTTTGGAATCTTTGCAGACCAGCATACAAACACAATTGAGAGCTATCTTAAAGCTGCCGAAAAAGGAGATAAGGATGCGCAATACAATCTTGCAGTTTGTTATGCTAATGGCAAGGATATAGAAAAGGATTTAGCCGAGGCTGTTATATGGTATAAGAAAGCAGCTGAACAAGGAAAAGCCGAAGCACAGTATTCATTGGCAATGTGTTATATGAGAGGCGAAGGAGTAGGAAAGAATACAGCAGAAGCAGTAAGTTGGCTGAAGAAATCGGCATCGCAAGGATATGCATATGCCGAGTATGTACTGGGAAATTGCTACGACAACGGCAATGGAGTGAAAAAGAATGTAACAGAAGCTGTAAAATGGTATCAAAAGGCAGCCGAGAAAGGAAACGCCGATGCACAATTTACATTAGGTTACAAATACCAGATAGGCGCAGGAGTCAAGAAAAACCTTAGCGAGGCATACAATTGGTACAACAAGGCTGCACAACAGGAAAATGACGTAGCGCAGTATTATCTGGCTTACTGCTACGAAAAAGGTACAGGTACCAAAAAGAATATCAATGAGGCATTCAATTGGTATAATAAAGCCGCAGAAAATGGGAATGCAAATGCACAATACCATTTGGCATACTACTACGAAAGCGGCACTGCAACAAAAAAAGACCTTAACGAAGCTGTAAAATGGTATAAGAAAGCTGCTGAGAACGGAGATGCCGATGCAATGTACCGATTAGGAGAGTTATACGAAAATGGCGTTGGAGTAGCAAAGAGCCGCGACGAAGCAGTAAAATGGTATAAGAAAGCTGCCGACAAGAACAACTCAAAAGCCAAAGCCAAATTAAACAAACAGGCTCCAAACAAGAACGTAGAAAACACACAGAGCCAGGAAAAGCCTCAGAGCCAAGTATCGGCAAAGGAGAATTACAAGATTGGAGAGGAATATTATTATGGCAATAATGGTAAAAAGCAATCGTACAGCGAAGCGGTAAAATATTATAAAAAAGCAGCGGAGCAAGGCTATTCCGAAGCGCAATATAACCTGGGACACTGTTACGAGAATGGCAAGGGTGTAACAAAGAATATTACAGAAGCGGTAAAATGGTACAAAAAAGCAGCGGGACAGGGCCATGTTATTGCAAAGCAGGAGCTAAAAAGATTGGATAACTGATAATCCAGTAAACACGGGGTCGACAACTAAGTCGGCCTCGTTTCTTTTACATCTGTAACAGGCGAAAGATTAATTGAATAGAATCAACTTTTTTTCGTTTTAAGACATCGTATATAAGAAAAACAATTAAATTTGCAGGATATACAACATAAAGCAACAAACACAAATATAAAGACAAAATCATGTACTGTCCGAACTGCAAGAAAGAGATAAAAGTCCCCGGTAATTTTTGTAATTTCTGTGGCACAAGACTTGTTGAGACTCCTGCACAAAATGACATCAGTCTTAAAATCAGCGACGACGCAGCCATTATGGGTGGAGTAAATGTCAGCCGTAGCGAGATGCACAATAACACCAGCTACGATAACCGTACCATAAATACCAGCAACATAACAAACAACATCGTAGAACGACAAAAAACAGAAGCCGAGCTACGCAACGAACGTATCCAACAGTTCCTGAAGTGCTGTAAAAGAGTATTCAGCGACGGCATACTCGATGAAGAGGAAAAGATTGAGCTGGAACGCGAGCGT
This sequence comes from Bacteroidaceae bacterium, assembly GCA_045644005.1. Classification (GTDB taxonomy): domain Bacteria; phylum Bacteroidota; class Bacteroidia; order Bacteroidales; family Bacteroidaceae; genus HGM04593. The sequence goes on from JAZRGF010000105.1 coordinate 6,154, forward strand.
ATAATCCTTGGCATCGACAAGCAAGAGGCTGAGAGGCTTATTGAGATGTCACGAATGTCGTCGGGTTGCCGTATGACAACACTTGGCCCACGAGATTCTATGACTCTGAAAAACATAGACCGATACATTGAGAGCAACAACACCACTGTACTCAAGGGACAGTTGCTGCGCCTTGCTGCACTTGCACGTAACTATAAGGTCGAAGATGTTCTGTACAAGTACTATATGTTGCTTTCGGTATTAAAGCCCAACGATATAATCAAGAGTTATGAAGAGTCCATAGCCGATGAATATTGGCAAACATATTGGGCTGCTGTTGCATACATCAAACTGGGCGATATAGAAAAAGCCGAGAATGCGATAGTTAACTTGAGTTACTATCCCCAATACCCCGAGGACAACACCCTGTTACTTTCGGCAGTGAGTGTATACAGTGAGTTGGGTGCCGAGACAGCATCGGACTATGTAAATGCCATTTTACCAGACCAGTGCTCTCCCCTGCTGTTTCCGTTCATTAAAGCTCTTTTCACAGAAATCACCCCTGAACGTACAAAAGAGATCAACATAGCCGATGAAAGTTGTATATTCTATATCGAGAATATAGTATCGGCAGAGAGCCCCGAAGAGAGAGAAGCACGTCTGCAAGCCGAGGAAGAGACAAGGCGTAAGGCTGCAGAAGAGGCACTGCGTAACGAACTTGACGCTATGTGCAAAAAAGGTATGGAGTTCCACGAGGCCAAAAACTACACCGAGGCTGTCATATGGTTGCGTAAAGCTGCGGAACAAGGACACGGCGAGGCGCAATGCCATTTGGGTAACCGCTACTATTATGGCGAAGGTGTAGAACAGGATTATGCCGAGGCTGTGCGTTGGTATCGTAAATCGGCTGAACAAGGATTCCCGCGCGCATACAATAACATAGGACTCAGCTATGAATATGGTGAGGGTGTGACAAAAGACATTTATGAGGCTGTAAAATGGTATAGAAAAGCGGTGGAAGCCGGATATATTCCTTCGATTACCAATTTGGGAGCTTGCTACTTCATTGGCTCAGGTGTAGAACAGGATTATGCCGAGGCTGCAAGATTGTTCCGTGAAGCAGCAGAGCAAGGAAATGCAACTGCACAATTCTATTTAGGTTATTGCTACGAAAATGGCGAAGGTGTGACAAAAGATATCTATGAGGCTGTAAAATGGTACAGAAAAGCGGCAGAACAGGGACACGCAATCGCACAGTACAATTTAGGATTCTGCTACGATAATGGAGAAGGTGTCGGCGTAGACCCATACGAAGCTGTAAAATGGTATACCAAAGCGGCGGAACAGGGAGACGCAAACGCACAATGCAATTTAGGAATTTGCTACGAATATGGCAACGGCGTGACAAAAGATATTTATGAAGCTGCAGAATGGTATAGAAAAGCGGCAGAACAGGGAAACGCAAACGCACAATGCAACTTAGGAGTTTGCTACCAATATGGCAACGGCGTGACAAAAGATATTTATGAAGCTGTTAAATGGTACAAAAAAGCGGCAGAGCAAGAGTTTGCACGCGCACAATATCGCTTGGGTCTCTGCTACGACGAAGGAGAGGGCGTTAATAAAGACCCGCACGAGGCTGTAAAATGGTACAGAAAAGCAGCGGAGCAAAAATATGCAGATGCACAATACAGCTTGGGATATTGCTACAATTTAGGAGAAGCTGTTGCAACAGACGATAGTGAAGCTGTAAAATGGTACAGAAAAGCTGCGGAGCAAGGACACTTGAACGCACAATTCAATTTGGGATATTGCTACTACAATGGTGTTGGTGTGGCAAAGGACATCCACGAGGCAGAAAAATGGTACAGTAAAGCAGCGGAACAAGGAGACGAAGATGCCATAAAAATGTTAGAAGAGATAAAAAAGGTTGAAGTAGACAGCAAAACTCCAAAAGAAAATTATACCATCGGAGAGGACTACTATTATGGTCGTAACGGAAAAGAGCAATCATATAGTGAAGCTGTAAAATACTATCGTATGGCAGCCGAACAGGGATATGCAGATGCACAGACTGACTTAGGCTACTGTTATAAAACAGGTAAAGGATTGGCAAAAGATTAAAGCGAGGCTGTAAGATGGTATAAGAAAGCAGTGGAACAAGGAAGCAGAGTTGCGCAGAATAATTTGGGACTATGCTACGAAAATGGCGAAGGTGTGGCAAAAGACATCAATGAGGCTGTAAAATTGTACAGAAAAGCAGCGGAACAAGGATTAGCGAGTGCACAATGTAATCTTGCTTATTGTTATGATGCAGGAAACGGCGTGACAAGAGACTATAGCGAAGCTGTAAAATGGTATACCAAATCGGCAGAACAAGGATTCGCACGTGCACAATGCAATCTTGCTTATTGTTATGAAACAGGCAACGGTGCAACAAGAGACTATAGCGAAGCAGTAAAATGGTATAAAAAAGCTGCGGAACAGGGATATGCACGGGCACAATGCAATTTGGGCTTATGCTACGAAAATGGCAAAGGTGTAGCAAAGGACATCTATGAAGCTGTAAAATTGTACAGAAAAGCAGCGGAACAAGGATTAGCGAGTGCACAATGTAATCTTGCTTATTGTTATGAAGCAGGAAACGGCGTAACAAGAGATTATAGCGAGGCTGTAAAATGGTATACCAAATCGGCTGAACAAGGATTCGCACGAGCACAATGCAATCTTGCTTATTGTTATGAAGCAGGAAACGGCGTAACAAGAGATTATAGCGAAGCTGTAAAATGGTATACCAAATCGGCTGAACAAGGATTCGCACGAGCACAATGCAATTTGGGCTTATGCTACGAAAATGGCAACGGTGTGGCAAAAGACATCTATGAGGCTGTGAAATTATACAGTAAAGCAGCAGAACAAGGATTAGCAAGTGCACAATGCAATATAGGCTTATGCTACGAAAATGGCGACGGCGTAACTAAAGACTATAGCGAAGCTTTAAAATGGTATCGTAAAGCTGCCGAACAAGGATTCGCGCGTGCGCAATCCAACATAGGTGTCTACTACTATAATGGCAAAGGAGTTACAAAAGACTACAGCGAAGCTGCAAAATGGTTCCGTAAAGCAGCTGAACAAGGATTAGCACGTGCGCAATATAATTTGGGAATTTGTTACGAGTACGGAAATGGAGTTAGAGTAGACTTGGCAGAAGCAAAGAGATGGTATCGTAAAGCTGCCGACCAGGGATATGAGAATGCAAAAAAGAAATTGTAATTAGAAGCAGTTTGCATACACTGTAAAATAAACATCAACTAACACTAATAACACAAGATAGCCATGTATTGCCCTAATTGTAAAAAAGAGGTTACTGTTCCTGGTAATTTTTGTAATGCTTGTGGCACAAGACTCATTGAAACACCTAAGCAAAATGATATAAGCCTTAAAATAAGCGATGACGCTGCAGTAATGGGCGGAATTAACGTCAATCGTAACGAGACGCACAACAGCACAAATTACGATAACCGCATCATAAACACCAGCAATATAACCAATAATATAGTAGAGCGCCAAAAAACCGATGCAGAGCTGCACCGCGAACGTATCCAGCAATTCCAGGAGACCTGTCAACGTGTGTTCGACGACGGATTGCTCGATGAGGAGGAGAAAATACAGCTCGAAAATGAGCGCATACGTCTGCAAATTGACGAGACAGAAGCCAGACGCATTATCGAGATGGCACGCAAATCGTCAAACGTCCGTGCGACAGCCCTCAGTTCGCGTGACTCTATGACATTGAAAACCATAGACCGTTATATACAGGGCAACAATTCATCGGTCCTTAACGGTCAGATACCACGCCTATCGGCACTTGCACACAACTATAAAGCAGATGAAGTATTGTACAGATATAATATGTTGCTTGCGGCTCTGCGTCCCGAAGAACTTATACGTGAATATGAGAGAAACGCGGTAGATGAATACTGGCAAACATATTGGGCAGCCATAGCTTATATGAAATGCGGCAATGCTCTGAAGGAAGGGGAAGCAATAAGCAAATTGGACCGTTACAAAGAGTATCCCGAGCAGGACACATTGCTTTTGTCGGCTGTAAGTGAATATAACAACATTGATACCAAAGCTGCATCAGAGTACCTCAATGATGTATCACCCGAGAAGTGCTCGCCATTGTTGACGCCATTTATTCACGCAATTTTACTTGAGGTAGCCCCAGAGCGTGCAAAAAAGCTGAAAGCTGAAAAATCGGGTTGCGAGTTCTATATAGATAACGTTGTAGCATTCGATACTCCTGCAAAAAAGCGCAAGGCCGAGGAAGAGGCTAGACAGAAGGCACAGGAAGAGGCACGTAAGGCTGTAGAAGAGGTACGTAAAAAAGCTGAAGAAGAACGCCGTAAAGCCGAGGAAGATGCTCGTCGCAAGGCCGAGGAAGATGCTCGCCGCAAGGCACAGGAAGAGGAACGCAAAAGAGCCGAGATGGAAGCACGACGTAAAGCCGAGGCAGAGGCACGTCGTAAGATTGAGGAGGAGGCACGTAAAAAAGCTGAATTGGAGGCACGCGTAAGAGAAGCACAGGAGGCCAAACGTAAAGCCGAAGAGGGTGCCAGAAAAAGAGCTGCTGAGGAAGAAACACGAAAGGGCGAGTTAGAAGCACGTATTAAGGAAGCCGAAGAGGCCAAACGTAAGGAAGACGCACGCCGAAGAGCTGCAGAGGAGGCTAAGCG
>JAZRGF010000106.1:0-3140 GCA_045644005.1 Bacteroidaceae bacterium
GGAGATACCTTTTGTCGAATTCCTGAAGCAACGAGGCTTCACAATCATTCCCATCAAGCCCGAGGACGAACTGCACTATGCAAACAATTTCCTCACCATCGCGCCCCGTCACATCATGGCAGTGGGGAACCAGTCACGTGAGCTGCAGCACGCTTTTGCCAAGCATGGAGTAAAGGTTGAGTGGATTCCGCTTGAGACCCTAATAAAAGGCTATGGCGCCGCCCACTGCATGACACAGGTAATAAAGGCAGTACAGGCAAATGAATGAAACGAAACCGATAACCGTAGGTACGTGTAAGTTACCTTAGCACACCCCAGGCTGCCTGCAGAATCTTGTTCTTCAGCAGTTGCGGGTAGTCCGGGTTGTCGCTCAGGAACAGCTCGACAGCCTCGCGTGCCACGTGGCTCCTATGCTCCCTCAGCAATGTGCGTGCCCAGCTCTGTGGAAAGAATATGTCGCTTGTGCGCTGTATCTCCTGCATCGCCTCAAGTCCCGGTTTTATATATTTTACAGCCTGGTCGGTACGTGTGTGGTGGCACAGGTATGCAAGTGTCTTCAGTGCCCATGGCTCTATGCGTCGGTTCTCGGCCTTCAGTAACGCGTTGAACAGCGCTTCCTGTTCAGCGGTATCGGGGGTGACAGCTCGTGATATGAAGTCGAACTGCCTTATCCTGTCGGGGTCATCCATTCTTGCCCTTTGTGCCGCTATTATTGCGGTGTGTCTCTCGGGGAAGCGTATGGCAAGTTCGTATGCCATGTTCATGTAGTCATTCTCGTTAAGCAGCGGATGCACTCCCTCCTCCCATATTGTGTATAGCCTGTTGCACACCTCCGGTGATGTCGCTGTTGCTATAAGTGCCCTCAGCAGTTGCACTCTGCACGGCATCAAAGAGTGTGTTGCTGCAAGTTCCATGAGCCTGCTCTCGGCGTTGCAGTCCTTTGTCTCGCATAGCGGCTCCTGCACGTAGCTGCATAGTGCCGATGCAACAAGAGGGTTCTCTTCCTTTGGCAGGCCGCTAATCAACGACTGCAACCAACGTGCAGCGTCAAGGGCACCATGCTGATACGCCTCGTGCAGGTTCATCAGCTGTGCCAGGCGACATACTTCATCATCTATCGTATGCCAGTTGGCAAGTGCCCAGTCAAGGCTGCGGCTGTCGTATATGAAGTATCCGTAACCTTTGCCGTCGCTGTTGGGCAGTATGTATGTGGCTGACTGTGCCAATGGAATACGCATCAACGTGTCGGTGACCTCTATTGTGACCCTCTCGCTTCTCTCGCCAATGAGCATTGCCTCGAAACTCTGCTGCCAGATGAGCCCCCTGCCATACGGGTCGTTCTGCCTCACCACAAGCGTGTCACCCTCTGTTGCTATTGCAATGTGTGGCATGCCGCGCTGGTTGACCCATGTGTCGCTGAATGTAGCAAGGTCGGCGCCTGTCCTGCTGTCGAGTATTCCAATGAGATTGTCCCATGTGGCATTGCCGTAGGCAAATGTTGTCAGGTATTCGTGCATGCCCTCCCTGAACGCCTTCTCGCCCATAATCCCAATGGGCTTTTCAAGCATCACAGGTGCTTTGTCATATATTATGTTGTTGTATATGAGTCCCGCATTGCGCATGTTGTCAAGTGGCTGCTTAATTGAAGTCCCGCCGGTGGTGCGGTCCTCGCTGAGTGCCGGGGTGACAATACTCCTGAGCCAGTTGAGCCTGTGGTTGATTTCCGGGAAAAGCGGCTCGGTCATGCGTGCAGCAAAATAGTTCGCAAAAACCTCCTTTGTCCATACATCATCGAACCACTCCATGGTGACAAGGTCGCCGAACCACATGTGGGCGGTCTCATGTGCTATGAGCTGCGCTCTGCGTAGCTCTTCATCGGGGGTGGGGTGCTTGCCAAGAAACAGCTGCGTGTCGTTGTAGAGTGTCGCACCTGTATGCTCCATGCCGCCATACTGGAATCCCGGGAGTATCACAAAATCGTATTTTGCAAACGGGTAGGGGACTCCGGTGTACTCCTCCATCCATTCTATTGACCGTGCAACCTGGTCGAAAATCACCGGCAACTGTGCAATGCGTTCAGGGTCGGTCTCGCGGTAATATGCTGCAAACGTGTGCTTGCCGTCGTTGTGAATCTCCTTCTTGAATTCTCCTGCCACGAACGAGAACAGGTAGGTGCTCAACGGCTCGGTAGGGCGGAATGTGACAACCTTGCGCCCGTCGTTCTCCTCTCCGCTCTCTACCGGCGAGTTTGAGACAGCGCACCAGCCCTTGGGAATATCAAGTGCAAGCCTGAATGTCGCTTTCATGTCGGGCTGGTCAAAGCAAGGGAACAGTGTCCTTGCCCTGTCGGGGACAAGCAGTGTGTACAGGAATTCATCGTTGCGGTTGAGCGACTGATCGGCTGCGGTAAAGAGAATCTCTATGCTGTTGTGCCCATTTTGCAGGGATGATGCAGGGACGATGATGTGCTCGTTGCGGAGCTCGTACGCTGCCTCCTTGTCGTTGGCGATGACATTCTCAATATTGTCTGTATCGCGGTAGTCTATTATAATCTCCTGTGGGGTGTCAATTACAAACGATATCTTCGCATTTCCCTCGACGGGACAATCTTTCTTCTCGGGAATGGAGAAGAAGAGGTCATATTCCAAATCCTTGATGTTGCCTTTGCGGTGTTGTGCCAACTGTTGGGAAACACCGCTTTCGTACAGTGCATCTTTGCAGTCCTTGCTACTATTGTGCGCCCCGCAGCAGCACAGGAGCAGGGTGCTGATAATCAGTATGCCTATTCTTGTTTTCATATAATGTGCCTTTGTCGTAGGCAAAGGTAACAAAAAGGGGAATATGGATATAATAAAACAGACGTTAACCGCTGTTAACGTCTGTCGTTTAGTTGTTGGGTTCTTCTTTCTATTTCTTGGGCCAATGATGGATGAGCGAGCTATTGCGGCTCAGGTAATCGTATTTGGTGTCGCCCTCTATGTAAATGTACTTATGCTCTTCGGGTACCGTGTAATATACCTTCCAATATCCGTTTGTCAATTTTCCATCGGGAGCAAGATACTGCTGCTTCACTGCCGGCTCGGTGCTTGAGTATATCCTTATGGATGGCTTCTCGTTGTCGTAATACAGGCCATACCACA